>CAKTYE010000001.1 GCA_934631985.1 uncultured Clostridia bacterium
AATTCAGGAGCGCTTCCAGCTGTTTACGGGTTGGTTGCTCTCCGCTTTTTTCTTTTATGGCATTGTGCGGTGTTGCCTTAGGAAGAAAAAGCAAAAGAAGGAGGACGCTGTGGCACCGCTAGGGAGCGGTCTGTGCATTTCCTCCTTTATACTTCCATTTGCCACAACAAAAAATGCGTGATATAATGCACATGTATCCGCGCATTCCGCGTTAGATTAGAGAAGCACGCTTTGCGAGGCCGTATGGCTTCACGGTTATCAGAAGGAGGACATCGTATGACGCAGATCCCGCCCGCACCGCGCAGGCAGCAGCGTACCGAACGCCGGGGCATGCCGCCCCCCAAGCGGAAAAGAAAGAAGTCCAAGGCGACTATTATTCTGTCGCTGACGGTGTGCGCAGCCGTGCTGGTGCTGCTGGTGCTGGTCTGCCCCTGGGAGCCGATCCGCCACGCGAATTATTCGGTGGGCAGCAGCGACGGTACCGCGCAGGTGGGACAGCCCAGCAACGCTTATGACGGGCTGCGCATCAGCGAGGTGATGGCCTCCAACCACGGCAGTGTCCCGGACGATAACGGCGCGTACCCGGACTGGATCGAGATCTGGAACAGCTCCGAGAACGACATGGATCTGGAGGGCGTGGGCCTTTCCGACCGGGGCGACTCCATTCGATTCCTGTTCCCGAAGGTGACGCTGCGGGCCGGGGAGCGCACAGTGGTGTTTTGCGACAACACCAATCAGGCGGAGGATGGCAAGGCGTATCACGCCAAGTTCAAGCTGTCCTCGGTGGGGGAGACCATTTACCTGTTTGACCCCAGCGCTTACACCATTGATTCCGTGACCACGCCCATTCTGGGCAGCGACACCTCCTGGGCGCTGCTGCCAGATGGCTCCTGGCAGGAGGTCAGCTACGTCAGCCCCGGCTATGAAAACACCGAGGAGGGCGCAGAGGCCTACCGCGTTGCCAGCACGGTGTCCGACGGCGCGATCATCATCAACGAGGTGATGGCCTCGGCGCTGACCGGGCTGACCGATGAGGACGGCGAGCTGAGCGACTGGGTGGAGCTGTACAACACCACTGACCAGACCATCAGCCTGAAGAATTACGCCCTGAGCAATAAGGAAAACAAGCCGCTGAAGTGGCGCTTCCCCGAGGACGCGGTGATCGGGCCGCACAGCTATTACATTGTGTTCTGTTCCGGCAAGGACCGTAATAACGGCGCTTCCGGGGTCAGCCACACCAACTTCCGCATCAGTGCGGAGCATGACACCGTGGTGCTTTCCGACAGCCGGGGACACCTGGTGGATCGAGTGGTCATTGATAATCTTGCGAAGGATTGCAGCTATGGCCGGGATGAAAGCGGCAACTGGATCGTGTTCCAGACCGCCACGCCGGGGCTTCCTAACAACCAGACTGGCATGAACCAGATGGATCGTAACCTGATCGCCATGAACAAGACCGGCGTGTACATCAGCGAGGTCATGGCCTCGGATGACAGCGTAGCCGTGCTTGGGTCCAACTATGTGGACTGGGTGGAGCTTTACAACTCCTCCCCGTCCGCGGTGGACCTGAGCGGCTATGGCCTCAGCGACCGTCTCACCCGCGCCCGAAAGTGGCAGTTTCCCGCCGGAACGGTGATTCAGCCCGGTGAATACAAGATCGTCCTGCTGGACGGACGGACGGACAAGTCCACCGCCAGCGAGCTGCATGCGTCCTTCAAGCTCCTTCGGGCGGGCGGTGAGGTCATTTGTTTGTCGGACCCCAGCGGTAAGATCCTGGACAAGATCAACCTGCCGCTGATTCCTACCAACATTTCGTATGGCCGCACCACGGGCTTGTCGGGCTTTTTTTATTACGACGCGCCGACTCCTGCCGCTGCCAACGGCACAGGCTTCATCGGCTATGCGGAAACGCCCAGCGTGACCACGGACCCCGGGCTGTATTATGCCACGGTCACCACCACGCTGAACGTGCCGGACAACTGCCTGGTGTATTACACCCTGGACGGCTCCACTCCCACGCAAAGCTCCTCACTGTATCAGGGCGAGACCTTTGAGTTCAACCTGACCACGGTGCTGCGTGCGCGGGCCTACGCCACGGACGGCTCCAAGCCCAGCGACACCATGACGGCGACCTATTTTGTCAACGTGTACCACACGCTGCCCATTGTGTCGCTGGTGGCGGACCCGGATGCCTTGTGGAACGCCGAAAACGGCATGCTGACCGTGGGTGACAACGTGGATAAATCCGGCGGTATCCCCTTTAAGAACACCGTGTATCGCGCGGTGAAGGAGTCCGGCGAGAAGAAAGCCGGACATATCGAGTTCTACAAGCAGGACGGCACTCAGCTGCTGGATCAGGATATGGAGTTCGGCTTGCAGGGCCAGTACAGCCTGGACATGCCGCAGAAGTCCTTCAAGCTGCGCGCCAAGTCTTTGTACGGGGCCAAGACCTTCGCCGCCAAGCTGTTTGACGACCGCCCCTACGAGGAATACAAGTCGCTGGTGCTGCGCATCAGCGGCAACGACGCGGTGTGGACACGACTGCTGGACGGCTTCCAGTCCCGGCTGATGGACGCTTACGGGTCGCAGGTCATCCATCAGGCATGGAACCCCGTGGCGGTATACCTGAACGGACAGTATTGGGGTCACTACAACATGCGCGAGCGTGTGGACCGCTTCTTCATTGCACAGCATGAGGGGCTGCCCCTGTCCGAGGCGGACGAGATGACGATTCTCGAAAGCAACTCCACTGTTGTGTACGGCTCCAACAAGGACTATCTTGCCATGCGCAAGAAGATTGCAAACGGTGATCCCGCCAAGAATCCCGAGGATTTGCAGTACATTCTGGATAACGTGGATGTGGACAACTATTTTGAATACATCGCGCTGGAAATGTTCTTCGGCAACTCGGACATTGGTAACATCCGCTTCTACCGCCTGAACCGGGAGGGTAGCAAGTGGAAATGGATCGCCTACGACCTGGACTACGGCATGTACAACTCCCAGTTCAACAGCCCGAAGTCCTATACCAAGGCCAAGGGCATGGGTCAGCAGAACATCAACAACGTGATCCTGCGCAAGCTGCTGACTGTCCCGGAATACAAGGAGAAGTTCCTGCTGAAGCTGGCGGACATTTATAAGACCTTCTCGACGGATTTCATGCTCAGCGTGCTGGAACCCATGGTGGAGCAGATCACGCCGGAAATGACGCTGCACTTTGCCCGCTGGTCGGAGGAAACGGACAAGGCCATCATTGCCGAGGTGCCGACCAATGCCGAAGCGGGGCTGCGCTATTGGCAGAACCGTGTGGAGCGTCTGCGCGGCACCTGCCGCAAGCGCCCCTATTACCTGTGGGGCTATATTCAGGATGCCTTTGAGCTTTCCAATGCGCAGATGGTGGAATACTTCGGCGAACGCCCCGCGAACCCGGAAAGTTAAAAATTTTCCAGCTTTCGCGAAAAAACAGGTGCAAACTGCGCGAAAATCAGGTATAATCAACAGGATAAAGTGAACGATACAGGAGGGATTCTCCCATGCAATCTGCCTTTGCGCTTCTCGACACCCTCAGCGTGAGCAACATTGTCAAGAGTGACAGCAGTCTGTCCACTTACTTTGCCGAGCAGTTTGCCAGCCTGACCCCCATGAAGATGGTCATTGCGCTGCTGTTCGGTCTGGCGGTGGGCCTGCTGATCGCCTTTGTGTACAAGAAATGCTACCGCGGCGTGTTGTACAGCCCCACCTTTGCCATGACGCTGATCATGCTGACGCTCATCACCACCCCCGTGGTCATGTGCATTAAGAGCGATATTGCGCTGTCCATGGGTATGGTGGGCGCGCTGTCCATCGTCCGCTTCCGTACGGCTGTAAAGGACCCCATGGATACAGCCTACATGTTCTGGGCGCTGACCATGGGTATTCTGCTGGGTGCGGAGCTGTACGTCATTGCCATTGTGGTGGCGCTGGGCATCTCCGTCATCCTGTTCGGCCTGACCTTCATCAAGCTGCGCAACCCCAACGCTTATCTGCTGGTGCTGCACTATGACGATGAGGCCGAGTATGACATTATGAATCTGCTGCGCCGCACTGTGAAGCAGCAGCGTCTCCGCTCCAAGACCGTGACCCGCGCCGGTGCTGAAATGACCTTCGAGGTACGTCTCAGCGACAAGCAGGATCTGGTTGCCGCGATGCTCTCCATTGAGGGTGTTCACGATGCAACTCTGGTCGCCTGCCAGACCGAAGCCGGGGCGTAAGGAGAGTTACGGAAAGGAACTCCGGGGGAGGCAGCTTCTGTGCCAGAAGCTCCTCTCCCGGGCCCTCTCCCGAAGACCATGTGAAAGAGGTCATAAACGCTCGCTCCGTTGGAGGGGCTTTAGCCCCGACAACGAGCTGTTAAGCTGGTTTCCCTAAACTTCAATATAAAAAAGGGCCCGAAGGTTTCCAAAGGGCGATCGGAAAGCCCTTTGGTCGCGCCCGCAGGTGCGAAATCCCTTGCTGCAAAAAGCTAAGCCTTCCATCCGAAGGCAAACACCCAAAAACCCCCCTCCCGCTTTCCGGGAGAGAGCGCGAGGGAGGGGCCTTTCTCAGAAAGGCCGCCTCCCTCGCCGTTTCCCCACCTTCTTCAAAGGAGGTCCTGCCCATGGCTAGCTCCATGCCCCTGCGGCATGAACAGAAATATTTCATCAATGAAATGCAGTATATCATCCTCTCCGGGGTGCTGGATCAGGTTCTCCACCGCGACCCCAACGGCGATGCGCTGAACGAATATCACATTCGCAGCCTGTATTTCGATACCATCTTCGATAACGCCTATTTCGATAAGATCAATGGCGACCAGAACCGCGATAAGTACCGTATCCGCATTTATAACATGAAGGATCGGGACATCAAGCTGGAATGCAAAACGAAGGTGGGCAACCTGATCTCAAAGCGTTCGCTGATGATCCCCCGCGACCTGTGCGAGCAGATCATCGCAGGCGACCCCACGGGCCTTGAGACTACCCGTTCCGGCCTGCTGAACGATGTGTACCGGGAAATGACCATCAACCGGCTGCATCCTGTGGTCATCGTTGATTATGTCCGCGAGGCCTACCTGCATCCTGCCGAGGAGGTGCGTATCACCTTTGATAAGCAGCTGCGCACCGGGCTGAACTCCATCGACCTGTTCAACCCTTATGTACCGACCATCCCGCCCTTTGACAACGGCGAGATCATCCTGGAGGTCAAGTATAACCGCGTGATGCCGCCTTACATCCGCGACCTGCTCTGCACCTATTGCCCGCAGGCCCAGCAAAGCGCCATCTCCAAATACACTTGGTGCCGCCGCTTTGAAAACATGGAGGCATAATGTCCGGGAGGGAGGGGGAGGCCCTTCTCTCCTTTTTTCGCGCTTTACTGCGGGGGCTTGTGCTTTTTCAAGAAAATGCTATAATACTTAAAGTTACATCAAGTCATGTGAGTAACCTTGATAGCGCTTGCAGCGTACTTATGCTCCACATGAAAAGAGGAACCGCCATGAACGAAAACATCCGTATTACCCTGCTGGGCAGCTTTCATATTTATCGCGGCGCGGAAAGCATGGATGCTTCCGTGACCAAGTCCCGCAAGGGCATGACGCTTTTGCAGTACCTGGCCCTTCAGCACGGCGAAAACGTGCCGATCTATCGCCTGATCGACACGCTGTGGGCGGGCGAAAGCAGCAGCAACCCGGAAAGCGCCCTGAAGACGCTGGTCAGCCGTCTGCGCGTGATCCTGTCGCAGGTCAGTCCCGCGCTGGCGGAGTGCATCGCCACCGAGCGTGGCTCCTACCGCTGGGTATTGCGGCCCGGGGTAAGCGTTGACCTTTATGAATTTGAGGACCTGGAAAAGAAGCTGACCGACTGCAATGAGCTGACGGAGGAAACGCAGAAGGATTATCAGCGCGTCATCAGCCTGTACGCGGGCAATCTGCTTCAGGGCAATGAGGAGGACTGGGTACAGAGCCGTTCCGTTACCCTGCATTCCGGCTATTTGAAGCTGATCTATCAATATCTGAACCTGCTGAAGGCGGCGGAGCGCTACAATGAGATCATCGACGTATGCCGCGCTGCGCTGGATGTGGATGCCTTTGACGAGACGCTGCACCTGCAATTGATGAACGCGCTGGTCAAGACCTGCCGCAACAATGAAGCGCTGATGCAGTACAAGCATGTGACCAACCTGCATTTCCGCTATCTGGGCGTACAGCCGCCCGAAGGCATTCAGGAGTTCTACAAGCAGATTATTCAGGCGGGCAACACGCTGGAAATGAGCATTGATGCGATCCGCGAGGAATTGCAGGAATACGGCGAGGCGTCCGGCGCATTCGTCTGCGAATACGCGGTGTTCAAGGAAATTTACAACCTGCAAATGCGCAACCTGGAGCGTCTGGGTTCCACGATGTTCATCGCCCTGCTGATGGTCTCCGGCACGGACAGCTGCCCTATCAGTCCCTTGAAGCTCAACAACGTGATGAAGGGCCTTTTGAAGGTGCTGACCTCCAACCTGCGCAAGGGCGACACCATTACGCAGTTCAGTCCCACGCAGTATGCGCTGCTGCTGCCCACGGTGAATTATGACACCGGCAAGGCCGTGATGGAGCGGCTGAAGCGGAAGTTCTATCAGGCATATCCGAATTCGAACTATATGCTGACCTATCGTCTCGGGCCGCTGAGCAGCGGGCATATGGTGGGAACGAAGGCGGAGAAGAAAAAGGGCGATGCAGGGGAGAAGAAGTGAGAAGGAAGCGCGCAGCACCGAGAAGGGGGGCGCGCTTTCGTGTACTGGGGAAGCTTTCTAAATACTCTAGGCGGCATCTTCGGCATGTCCCAATCATCCCCCACAAGGAGACTTTGCATGAACACTATCTGGTCGGAGCAGATACAGGGCGTGATGACCCTGTACCTCAGCAGAAAGCTCAGGTTTGACGATCTGTTTTTTGCGCAATATGAGAAGGTTTTCGCGTTGGATCGCCATGCGGCGCTGCGCATATTGGAGATCGGCTGCGGCCCGGGGGCGCTTGCGAAAGCCATGCATCGCTGGTATCCTAAGGCGCACATCACAGCCATAGACCGCGACAGCAGCTTTATTGCCTTTGCGAAGGAACACATTCCGGGCGTTGATTTTCTGGAAGGGGATGCAGCGCACTTGCCCTTTGCGGCACAGTCGTTTGACGTGACGATCTCCAATACCGTGCAGGAGCATATGGAGCCGAGCGCGTTTTGGGGTGAGCAGCACCGTGTGCTGAAGCCGGGCGGCGTGTGCCTTTGCCTTTCCGCAAGGAAGGGGCTACAGTGTACCGCACCGTGCCTGGAGCCGACTGCGGAGGAAACGGCTTTCTGGGAAAACTGTCCTCCTACTGGGGATGTGCTTGCGCAATACGGCGTTGGGAAATTCTGGATGTCCGAAGCACAGCTTCCCGCGTCCATGGCGGAAAACGGCTTTGCCGATGTAACGACAGGCTACGCGCTGATCGACCTTACACCGGATGCGACTCAATACCCTGCACAGATGGCAGAGTGCATGATCGAAGCCCTGCGGCAAGCTGATCTGGAGGCGCTTCGTTCCATACACACGCCTCATGCAGACAAGGCTATTGCTGCCGTGAACGCCAAGTATGACGAACGTCTTCGCCTGTACCGCGCGGGGATCAAGCAATGGGATACGTCCGTTTCCGTGACGCTTATCGTCCGGGGCGAAAAGCAATAACAGCTGCAAGCTAGTAACAGGAGGATACCATGGCATTTGATTTCAAGAAGGAATACAAGGAATTTTACCTGCCGAAGCGCACACCTGAAATTGTAACCGTTCCCAAGGCCAACTACATCGCCGTGCAGGGAAAGGGTGACCCGAACGAAGCGGGCGGCGCTTACCAGCAGGCCATCAGCGTGCTGTACGCCGTGGCCTATACCCTGAAAATGAGCTACAAGACTGATTACGCCATCGCAGGCTTCTTTGAATACGTTGTTCCGCCGCTGGAAGGCTTCTGGTGGCAGGAGGGCATAACTGGCGTGGACTATGCCGACAAGTCCTCCTTCAACTGGCGATCTGTTCTGCGCCTGCCGGACTTTATCACAAAGGATGACTTTGATTGGGCCGTTGCTGCTGCCACCCAGAAGAAGAAGCTGGACTGCTCTGCGGCGGCGTTTTTGAAGATAGACGAGGGCCTGTGCGTACAGATCATGCACCTTGGTCCCTATGATGACGAACCTGCAACCATCGCCCTGATGGACGATTATGTGGCACAGCATGGCTATGTGAACGATATGTGTGACGGCAGACTGCATCATGAAATTTATCTGTCCGATCCGCGAAAGACGGCTCCCGAGAAGTGGAAAACCGTTCTTCGGCATCCTATCAGGAAAGCATAAGAACTCGAAGAATTGCAAAAAACAGCGCTGTGAGGTACATGCTTTTTGTTCCTTCACAGCGTTGTTTCGTTGTTTATTTCGGTTTTCTTATCAGAGGCAGCAAAATTGCGGCTTTGCTTATTTTCCCGACACCGTCAGCTCGCCCACATCCAGCGAGGGCGCACCCACGCCGCTGCCGGGGAAGACCAGGTCGCTGCCCACCGCGCGGATGTTCTTCAGTAGCTCATAGAAATTCCCGGCAATGGTGATCTGCTCCACGGGGCGCACACGTTTGCCGCCCTCCAGCAGATAGCCCTTGCTCAGCAGGGAGAAGTCGCCGCTGGTGACGTTCGCACCCGCATGCAGGCCGTCCAGCTGCGTGATGACCAGACCATCGCCCAGCTCGCTTTCCAGCGCAGCCAGGTTCTTGTCTCCGGGCTGGAAGAAGAAGTTGCTGGGCGCGACCGTCACAGGCGCGGACAGGCCGGGACGCACCGCATTGCCGGTGGAGGTCACACCCTGCTTCTTTGCCGTCTTGCGGTTGTGCAGCAGCGTCTTCAGCACGCCGTTTTCTACCACGGCCTTGGTGTAGGTGGCAACGCCCTCGCCGTCAAAGGGCGTGGAGGCAAAGCCGCCCTCCCGCAGCGGATCGTCCATCAGCGTCACGCAGTCTGCTGTGATCTTCTCGCCCTCGCGGCCCTTCAGCAGGGACATCCCCTGCTGTGCATTCTCCGCAGAGAAAATGCCGCAGAACGTCCGCAGTAAGCTCTGGGCTGCGTCGTGCCGCAGAATGATGCGATAGGTTCCCGCAGGCACAGGCGCACCGTGCAGGCTGACAGCCGCCTCATGCGCGGCCTCCTCGCCGATGGCCTTCACATCCAGTGCTGCGAAATTCCGTCCGCTGCGCAGGGCAAAGGAGGTGGCAGCGCTGTCGCCTTCCTTGGCGATGGCGCCGACATAGGAAATATAAGCGTTCTCCTTGTGATGCAGGTTCATGCCATAGCTGTTGCGCAGATAGCGCTCATCCGCCATGGTGGTGAGCGTCGCACCCTCGCACTGGGTCACAGTCTTTTCGCAGGACAGCGCCGCCTTTTCCAACGCCAGCGTCGCGTCCAGCTTGGCCTGAGCGGTGACCTCCTCCAGCGAGGGGTCATAGCTGTTGACCGTGGGATAGCTTGCATCCCCGGCATAAATTTCCTCGCTGACCTCATCCTCGCGCAGCAGCGCACCCTCCTGCACGCCGGCGATCAGCTGATGGATGGCGTCCTCGTCAAACGCCTGGGTGGAGGCATAGCCCATCCGGCCCCGATAAATGCCGCGCAGGCCCATGCCCTGATGGTCGCTGACCTCATAGCTGTCAATGCTGCCGTTCATCACCTCGGCGCTGAAGCTGCTGCCCGCGCTGTAGAAGACCTCGGCGGGATCGATGCCCTGCGCCTTGGCTTCTGCCAGCAGGCGATCCATAAATTGCTGCTTGTCCATCGCTTATTCCTCCTTCCGTCCGCCAACCGTCAGGGCGCTGATGCGGATCCTCGGCTGACCCACGTTGGTGGGAATGCTGCCGGAGGCGCTGCCGCACATGCCCTGTCCCATGGTCATATGCGGGCCTACCCGGTCGATCTTCTGCAGCACCTCGCTGCCGCGTCCGATCAGGGATGCGCCGCGCACGGGATGCGCGATCTTGCCATCCTTTACCAGATAGCCCTCCATGACGGAGAAGTTGAACTCGCCCGTGGCGGGGTTCACCGAGCCGCCGCCCATGCGCCGCGCATAAAGGCCATCGCCCATGGTGGCGATCATTTCTTCCTCGTCGTCATGACCTGCGGCGATATAGGTGTTGCGCATGCGGCTGGTGGGCGCCCAGGCGTAGCTCTGCCGACGGCTGCTGCCCGTGGGCGCCATGTGCATGCGGCGACCGCCCAGCTTGTCGATCATGTAATTCTTCAGGATGCCGTTTTCGATCAGCACCAGCTTGGTGGTCGGCGTACCCTCGTCGTCCACATGCAGGGAACCCCACTCGTTTTCGATGGTGCCGTCGTCCAAAGCGGTGACGCAGGGCGCAGCGATCTGCTGACCCAGCTTGTTGGAAAATTCGCTGATGCCATAGGCGACACTGGTGGCCTCCAGGCTGTGTCCGCAGGATTCATGAAACAGCACGCCGCCAAAGCCGCCGTCGATGACCACGGGCATATACCCGGCGGGGCAGGCGGGGGCATGGAGCATGGTGCGCGCCGTTTCCGCCGCAGTGCGTCCGGCCTTCTCCGGGTCCACACGCTGGTCGAACAACTCAAAGCCCATGGACGCGCCGGGGCCGTCAAAGCCAGTCTGATTTTCCGTGCCGTTGGAGGCAATGGCCTGTACGCCCAGGCGGGTATACACGCGGGTGTCCGCGACGGCTACGCCCTCGGTGTTGAAGATCCACACATTCTGCACACTGTCGGTGAAATAAGCCATCACCTGCGCGATCTCGGGGGAAACGCTGCGGGCGGCAGCGTCCGCGGCGCGGAGCTTCTCCGCCTTCAGCGCGGCCTTCACATCCCCGGGCCACAGACGAATGGTCTCGGGACGCGCGGCGCTGCGCAGGCCCAGCGCGGGGATCACTGCCGGGGCGTTCGCCGCGTGGATGGCGGCAGCCGCCGTATCCGCGCACTTCAGCAGCCCTTCCCGGCTGGTGTCGTTGGTGTGAACGTAAATAGCGCGGGTGCCGTCAAACACGCGCACGCCCGCGCCGTGAAGCCGCCCGGTGGAAACTGCGTCAATTTTGCTGCTGCGCATTTGCAGCCGGTGATCCACCCGATCCTCCAGAAAAATCTCCGCAAAGTCGCCGCCCGTCGCAACAGCGTGGGCCAGCACCTCGCGGGCCAATGCTTCCTGAATCATGGACTGCCTTCTTTCTCCTCCGCATGGCTGCGGAAGCTCAACTGTCGGTTTGTCTTCTCTATTATGGCACAGCTTGCAGGAAAAGGCAAGGGACGCGCTTCCATTGCGTCCTCAGCCCTTCTGCTCCGCCGCGAGCCATTGCTCCCACACCTCGGGGCAATAGCCCACCGTCACCCGGTTTCCGCTGCGCACAATGGGACTGCGCAGCAGCCACGGCGTTTCCACAATCGCGTCCAGCAGCATGCCGTCCTGATTGTAGTAGCAGGCGGGATGCTCCTTGACCTTCTTGTCTTCCCGGTCGATCAGGTTCTGCGCACCGAGGGCCCGGGCAAAGGTCTCCACCTCCCGGCGGCCCAGCTTGTGCTTTTTCATGTCCATCAGCTGCACGGAAATGCGCCGCTCCTTGAAAAAGCGCTCCGCCTTCTGCTGATCGAAATTCTTCTTCACCGCGTAGATCTGAATACTCATGCTTTCCTCCTGCGAATGTCGTCGCCCAGGAATTGCAGGGGCGTACATTGACGGGGATCCATCAGCCGGGACACAATGCGCTCGGTGTAGCGGGCCTGCAATTCCCCAGGGGTCAGGTTGGTGCTGATGACCGTACCGCGTCCTGCCGTCTGCCGCTCATTAATGAGGTTGAACAGCTGCACAATGGTGATGTTCTCCATCAGCGGCTCGCTGCCCAGATCGTCCAGCATCAGCACGTCCGTCTCCATCAGTGTATCCAGTTCGCCCGTGCCGCCCGAAAAATATGCCTTGCGGGCAATGTCCAGAAAGCGGTAGGCGCTGATCATCAGCACGTTCAGCCCACGGTCCAGCAGACACTTCGCCATGGCGTGCATCAGAAAGGTCTTGCCCAGGCCGCTTTGACCCATCAGCAGCAGGTCGGGCGTTGCCGAGGCGGGGTATTTGTCCGCATAGTCCTTGCATACATCCCGCAGCATCGCCATGCACTGCCGCTGACTGATGGGCTGATGGGGCAGCGGTGCGTCCGAGAAAAGCGTCTCGTCATAGTTTTCAAAGGACTGCTCGCCCTTTTCGGAAAGCCCTACCCGGCGGTACAGCCGCGCATAATAGCGGCTTTTCATGCAGTCGCACATTTCCCGCACGGTGTCGCCCACATAGCCCGTATCCTTACAGCGCTTGCAGCGATACACCGGGTCCAGATAATCCGGCGCGAAGCCCTTTTCCTGCAAAAGCCGCGCGATCTGCTGGGTCAGCACGTCCATCTGCTGGGGCAGATTCTCCGCCGTGGACTGCCCCGCCAGCACGCTGCGCACCCCGCTGAAGATCAGCCGCTGCCGCTCCTCCAGCAGCGCGGCGATCTCCGGACAGGCCGCAGAGACCTCCCGGCGGCGGCGTTCCTCCTCCATCGCGTCCGCCGCGCGAAGCTGCTCATATTCCGTCATCAGCTCCCGCAAAATCGCGTTACGCATCGCCCTTCATCTCCTTGATCCGCTGCTGCATCCAGGCAGGCAGCTCGCCCGTGTCCTCATAGGCTCGCTGGGTATACTGCTGCTCCCGCACCACCTTGCCGGGCTTGCGCGGCGCGGCACCTTGAGGTACAGTCGTCTGCGCGGCAGCGTTTTTCTCTGCGAAGGCTGCACGGGCCGCCTCCACCTGATCGGGGGTCGTGACGCCCTGCGCGTGATACGCTCCCAGCAGCTTATCCAGATAGGGCATGGGCTTCTCTGCCTCCCGGGCATAGGCCGCGCAGAAAAGGATCATTTCCTCGTTGTAGCCCCATTCCTCCTGCCAGCGGGTCAGCAGCGCCCGGTCGCCCGCCGAGGGCCGCACGTTGCGTCCCCACAGGTCATACAGCGCGCCCAGGAAGCTGTTCTGCTTCTCCACCTGATCCAGGCTGGTCTGCACCTGCGCCGAGGTCTGGAAGCCCTTTTTCTGCCACACCTTCAGCGTGGTCAGCACATCGGCAAGGTCGCCGCCCACCTTGGCGCAGGCGCGTCCTGCCATCAGGATGATGTCGTCGGGATACAGCTCCCGCATCTGCCGATAGGTGTCCAGCGTTCCCTCATTGATGGTCACGCCCTGAAGGTTCATCACCCGCAGCAGCGCCTTCAGCGGGGCATACTGCTCCCGCTCGCCCTGCCGCAGCTTTTCCACCTGTGTCGCCGAGGTCATGGCCCCGCCGGCCCGCTCCCGCATGCCCTTCAAAATGCCGTCCAGATATTTCATGGTCGGCTCGCCGTTGACCGTCTCCGCGCAGGCCGCTTCAATAGCATCTGGCGTGTAGCCCCATTCCTTCACCCACTTGGTGTACAGCGCCCGCTCGTCCTCGCTGGGGGTGCGCCGGCGGCCCAGGCGGCGAAGCACGCGCTTCAGGCCCTCCTCCAGTCGCTTATCCCGGCTGAGCAGCTCCTCAGCCTCCTCAATGGTCTGCACATGGGCCTCTGCCAGCTCCACCGCCTTTTTCTGGGCCGTGGCAAAGTTGAAGTGCTTGCCATGGTTGGCGATCATGTAGTTGATGAGCATCAGGACGACCTCCTGCGGCAGTCCCAGATCCTCCACCCACTCATAGGCCAGCGTGGTTTCGCCGCCGTGCAGCCTGCGATCCTCGCCAAAGGCGGCATACAGGCTTTCCGCGAAGTCCTCATAGGCCAGGTCGCGCGGCGCTGCCTCCCGGGTAAGAAACTGCTGATACACGTTCACATACTGATACTGCGGGGGATTATCGCTGACCCGGCGCACCAGTCCACGGCGCTCCCAGTGTCGATACGCCGCCAGCACGTCCTCCATGGAAATGTTCAGGTCGTGGCTGACCTGCTCCAGCGTCATGTCCCCGGTGGGATGATAGCATTGCATCAGCCCATACAGATAGACCTTGACAAATTCGCCCCGCGCCGTCGGCATATATTCCAGAATGAACTGGTTCGTCACCGGCGTCGCGTCAAACATGGCATATTGCCCGTCAAACCCAAACAGGGGCAAGAAATCACATCCTTTGGTATAAACGGTGAAAGGGGGAAGAAGAAGGTTTGTTTCGATGAAGGGATTCAGTGCCGCAGCGGGGGAGTATATCCTCCTGCCGCCCTCGGGGCGGCTGTCCTCCCTCTGCGGAGGGAGGCTTTTGGCGGAGTATCCCTATGTTATGTGCTGCCAAGTCACTCCCTTTGGGAAATGCTTGGCAGCACATAATCTATTTTCTTTACTCTCCCGACACCGTGTAATTTTCATCCGCGGCAGGCTCGTCGGCTGCGGCTTCTTCTGTTACGCGGGTCATGTTGTAGCTCAGCACCGCACTGCCGCGCAGGTCGCGCAGGGTCAGGCTGTTGCCCTTCAGGGAGCTGACCTTGTGGGTGTAGGTAAGCGCATCGGGCGTAGTGCCGGTCATCATGGTGTAGTTGTTCACCGTGAAATACAGCTTTTCGCCGTTCAGGTCGCAGGTGCCGTCTTCATAGAACGCGAAGGTCACGCCCGCGCTGTTGCGCCAGGTCCCCAGGATCTGGTAGCAGTTCCGCGCAAGACGGCTGTCCACATCCTTGTAGCCGGGGATGGCCCGGTAATATGGCAGGGCGGCATAGGTCTGCCCTTCGCCTGCCAGACGGGTTCCCTCCAAATAGTTGGCTTCCTTGTACATGTCTCCAAGGCCGCTGTACTGCGCAGGCAGCTCTGTCAAATCCATGTTGCCCAGCAGCGTGACCACCAGCGCGTACTCGCCATCGCTCATGGCCTGCTGCGCCGTCTCCGCCGGGGTCTTGTAATAAGCGTCATAGGCTGCGCTGCTCTTGTCCGCTGCGTCCTCATAATCCACGGCAAGGGCGTACATCCGGGCAGCCAGCAGGGTCTGCTTGCTGTCCTCTGCGCTGACGGCCAGGGCATAATACAGCCGCTTCATTTGCGTGCTGGCGTCGCCGTATTCCCCCAGGCTGGCGAACATTTCCGCCGCCTCCTGGGTTTTGCCTGCTGCTGCCAGGGCAAGTGCGTCCTCATACTGGCACTGGCGTACCCGGTCCGCTGCGTCGCTGTAATCGCCCAGAGAGCTGAACAGCGTCAGGGCGCGATCCTGCTCGCCTGCCGCTAAGGCAGCCTCTGCCTGACCGTAGACTGCCGCCTTGTGCCGGGTCTCACTGTCAGCATAATTGCCCAGCGCGGCATACAGCGCCTCCGCGCCGTCCCAATCCTTTGCGCTGAGCAGCTCGCCTGCCTTCAGGTATTGGTTCTTTTGCAGCTCCGTACTGCTCTTTTTATAGCTGCCCAGCGCGCTGAACAGTGCGATGGCCTCGTCATACTTGCCTTCCGCGCTGAGGGCCTGTGCTTCGCCGTACTGCGCCGCCTTCAGCTGATCGCCGCTGTCCTTGTAGGTTGTGATCTGGCTGAACAGCTCCACGGCCTCGGCATAGCTGCCGCGGTTCAGGGCGTTCACCGCAGGCTGGTAGATGCACTCCATCTTTAGGTCGAAGACATCCTCATAGTCCTCGGGCAGGCTGTTGAGCAGCGTCAGCGCGCGGGTGTATTCCTGATCCTTCACCGCCGTTTTCGCCAGCTGATAGGTGCAGGCGGTGTACAGGTCGCTGCTGTCCTCATAGCCGGGGATCTTCGCGAAAAGCTCCGCTGCGGTGGCATAATCGCCTGCATCCATGGCGGCCTTTGCCGGGGCATAGATGCAGACGGTGGCGCGAGTCTCCGCATCGCTGTAGCTGCCTGCCGCCAGATATTCCTCACCGGCCTCGGCATAGCTGCCAGCCTGTTCAAGGGCCTGTCCCTTACCATAGTGCGCCTGGATCAGCAGCGCTGCGGCGTCCTGCTGATCCGCCGCCTGTGTCAGCAGCGTCAGGGCCTCGTCCCAGTCCTCCCGGGCCAGCGCGGCCTTGCCCTGCTCATAAATCGCCAGCTTTGCCTTGTCCGCTGCGTCCTCATAATCGCCCAGCGCTTCAAAGGCCGTCTGTGCGGCAGCATAGTCGCCTGCCTTCAGCAAAGCGTCTGCATCCAGATAGGCACAGGCCTGAAGCTGCACGTCACAGTCCTTATAAGCCCCCAGCGCAGTAAACAGCTTCGCCGCTTCTGTACTGTCACCAGCCTTCAGCAGCAGTACCGCCCGCTGATAGTCGGCCTCCTGCGCCTGGGCAGCGCTGTCCTGATAATCGCCCAGCGCCCGGAAGGCCTCCGCCGCGTCCTTCAGGCTGACCTCCGTGCCGTCCGCCAGCTGCGCCTTTGCCGTCTCATAGCGGCAGCGCAGGATGTAGTCCTCAGCATCGGCATAGCTGCCCATGCTGGCGAAGGCCGTCTGTGCCTTGTCATACGCGCCCTGCTCAAAGGCCGACACCGCATTGCGATAGCGCAGGTACGGCAGGCCGTGGAACACCACGCCATAGGCCGCAGCCGCCGCCACAACGCATACTACCACGATGCGCGTTGTTTTACGGCGCTTCTTCTGCTGACGCTCGTGCTGCTGCTCCCGCTCCAATTGCAGGCGAGACGCATCCTCCCGGGCGGCCTTGGCCTTCAGGGAAAGCTGCTGATCCCGCTGGGCGGCGACTTTCTCAATGGCTTCTTTATTATACTGCGCAAAGACCTGCTCCCGGCTGCGCTGGCAGCGGACGCAGGTGTGCATGTAATTGGGATTAGGCCGTCCGCAGACGCAGACCCACACGCCCTCCTGCTCCTCGGGGAAGCCCACCGCGTTGCTGCCTGCCACAAAGCGGAGATGCTCCAGGCTGCGCCCGTTCGGCAGCGCGTTGGAGGTGTACTCGGTCAGCGGCCCCTTGCCCCGCCGCCACACGTCGTTATCATCAAACCATACCTTTTCGATGATGACCTCAAAGGCGGCAGGCTTTGCGTCCTCCTCCAGCGGCACCGCCATGGTGAAGGGGCTGCGGGTGCGGCCCTCCAAATCATGGGCGCGATAGATCGTCCGTCCTGTTTCCTTGCCCTCCGCGTCCAGCAGCAGCAGCGTCACCTCACAGGAGATGACGAGCTTGTCCGACAGATTGAACAAGATCAGCTCACAGGCCGGGTAGTCCTCCCGCGGCAGACTGCCGCGCCAAAGCTCCACCGGGCATGTCAGATCCATTCTCATTGGCTGCGCTCCTTTTCCATGCGATGCGTCAATCAAAGTACAGGGTCACATCGCTTACATACATTTGCTCAAAACTGATGGACAGCACCACCGTGCGCCCATCCTCCACCTGCACGGCATACCACAGTCCCGCGTCGGCGTCCGTGCCGTATTCCGCCAGACCATAGGGAGCGGTCTCCCCATCACCGTAGAGGATCTCGCGGCTCTCGCCGTCAAACTCGCCATCGCCATTATAAAAGCGGCTGATGACGCTGGACAGGGTGTCGCCCACGCGCACGCAGCGCGGCCCCTCTAGGCCATCCTCATCAATGGTGAGCATTTCCAGGCTGGAGTTCTGCTTTTGGCTGTCATAAGTATACAGCAGTGAGCATTGCGCGAAGTCCATGGTACGCAGGTAGGAGCCGTCGTCGTCCTCCATCCACTGATCCTCCAGGGGCTGACCCAGCAGCTGCATCGCTTCCTCGGGGGTGGTGGACAGGAAGTCCAGCCCGGAGAACAGCAGATCGTCCCGGTCAAACTTTCCCAGGGTCGTGCCGTCCACGCTGGTGGGAACCTGCGCGTAGCTGGTTTCCTCGCACACCTCCTGCACAGCGTCAAGGTTGTTCAGCACCTCATCCGCGCTGATGGTGGTGTTCAGCCCATAGGCGCGGATCGCCGCCACCAAA
Source organism: uncultured Clostridia bacterium (assembly GCA_934631985.1). Taxonomy (GTDB): domain Bacteria; phylum Bacillota; class Clostridia; order Christensenellales; family Aristaeellaceae; genus Egerieenecus. Next base: position 17,943 of record CAKTYE010000001.1, read on the forward strand.
TTATCAGACAGGGTATACAGCAGTCCGCAGTCCGTATAGCCGTCTCCGCCGGAGGAAAGCTGCTCATGCACGGCATACTGGATGGTCTTCAGCCGCTGACCGTCCCGCTGCACCCAGCCCCACAGCGCTCCGGCAGGCATGGTATCGCTCAGGTACAGCGCCGCAAAACTGCTGTCGCCCAGCAGCTGCTCATTCTCATCATAAAACGCGCTGAGGATCTCACTGGAGAGGTAATCCACACGGGTGCCGCGCGGGCCTTCCTCCTCGGAGGAGGTCACCACCAGCGCCTGCACCACGCTGTCCTCCGTCATTTCAGGACGATCCATGTACAGGGTCGCAAAGTCATAGACAAAGGTATAGCCGTCCTCGGTATGATACGCCTCGTCATTGGGATCGTTCAGGGGCTCGCCTGCCGCCAGCGCACGGTCCTTGAAACCCTGCACCCAGGTCATCAGCTCCTCATAATCGAGTGCATCCGCGCTGCTCTCAGCCACAGCGGGAAGAATTTGCAGCGCCATGAACAGCGCCATCAGCAGGGCAACGCATTTTTTCATCATCACGGTTTCTCCTTCACATTTCAAGCCTGGCAGGCAAAAAGCCGCCAGCATTATTTTACCCTAAAACCCTGCGCTTGTACAGGGCAGGAATGTGTCACAGCTGTAAATTGTGGAGGGGGGAAAGGGGGATGGATGGTGAGCAGGAATGGAAAATCACGCCTTTTGTAGGTAGCGCCGTCAAGAGACGATGTTATGAAACCTTAGCAGCATCATGGCGCTTTGAGGTTACTTCACAGCACAGCAGTATCGCTTTTGTAAAATCTTTCCTCACCCCCATTGACAAGCCCTCAAGCCTCATGATACAATCACATTGGTTAGACAAACTTAACCTTATTTATTTTCAATCAATGATTAGTATAGAAATTAGCATATGCTAATCAGAAAGCGAGGCGTATGATGTCTGTCGTTGCGATCGTATTTTCCACTATTACCGGCAATGCCTTTCGTTTAGCGGAAGCGGCGGCACAGGTTGTTCCTGACCATGTCGGACCGTATAATATTCGTTACGTCAACCGGGAAATGATCGACAAATTTGATACCTTTATGCTGTCTTATTGGTGCAACCACGGCACGGCGGATGACGATACCATTGCGCTTCTTCAGCACATGCAGGGCAAGAAGATCATCATCCTTGGTACGCTGGGCGCGGCACGTGAATCCGCACATGCACAGAAGGTCTGCCAAAATGTGGAAAATCTGGTGCGGGCGCAAAATATGCTGGTGGGGCATTATCTCTGTCGCGGCAGCATTGACCTTGCCCGTACAGCGCGGCGGCTGCGCATTCCCGAGGGGGAGAAAGGCCACCTCAGTCAGGAACGCTTTGAAAAGCAGAAGGAATCGCAGGGGCATCCGAATGCAGAAGAACTGGCGCAGTGCCAGGCGGAAGTAAAGGAGTTTCTGAAGGCGTTATGAGCAAAACGATCCGCAGCCGTTTGCGGGTGCCATTGATCGTCCTGTTTGGCGTGATGAGCATGCTGTCTGTGTTCATTTGCGTGGGCATCGGCACGGTGCAGTTTACGCTCCCGGAGATTTTCCGCGCATTATTGATCGAGGACGGTTCAACGGCTCGCCTGCTGATTTGGAATATGCGCTTTCCGCGCGTCCTCTGCGGCGGTCTGGTGGGCGTGTGCCTATCACTGTCCGGCTGTATTTTGCAGGGCGTGATGCGCAACACTATGGCCTCGCCCTCCACCATCGGCGTTACCGGCGGCGCGAGCTTTGTTGGGTATGTGACGCTGGTGGCGTTTCCACAGCTGTCGTCGCTGCTGCCCATCGGTTCGATCCTCGGCGCGTTTGTGACGACGATGCTCATTTATGCCCTGGCCTACCAGCGGGGTGTAAGCCCGGTGAAGATGATCCTCTCCGGCATGGCGGTGTCGGCGCTTTTCGGCGCATTCAATGATATGATTAAGACGTTCTTTGCGGATTCGCTGGGCAATGCGTCGGGCTTTCTTGTCGGCGGACTAAACGGGTCAAGCTGGCCCCACTTTCAGATGATCCTTCCTTATGCAACCGTGGGTATTCTGCTGTGCTTCCTGCTGCCGTCGAAGATGAACATCCTGATGCTGGGAGATGAAACCGCCAATGCCCTGGGACTGCGGACGGAGGGCTTCCGTTTCTTCCTGATTGCGGTGTCCTCGCTTTTGTCAGGCGCGGCGATCGCCGTTGCGGGATTGATCAGCTTTGTTGGATTGGTGGTGCCGCATATCGCGCGGCTGCTGGTCGGCTCGGACTATAAATATCTGTTCCCCGCATCGGCATTTTTAGGCTTCACGCTTGTTGTGGCCTGCGACACCATCGGACGTGTCATCATGCCGCCGGGGGAGATCCCGGTCAGCATCATTTTGTCCTTTATCGGCGCACCGTTCTTCCTCTATCTGCTGCGCATACGCGAATCGGGAGGTGAGGACTGATGTACTTTGGCTTTCGGAATATGACCATCGGCTTCCGTGGAAAGACCGTGCTGGACAATGTAACGCTGGAAATTCCGCGGGGAAAGGTCGTCACCATCATCGGGCAGAACGGCTGCGGAAAGTCCAGCCTGCTCAAAACCGTTTCCAAGGCGGTCACGCCGAGCAGCGGCGAGGTGATCTACAATGATCGTCCGCTGAAGGACTATCCGCCCAAGCAGGTTGCGCAGCATATTGCGTACCTGGCGCAGGTGCATGTGTCCCCGCCGGATATTGATGTGCGGACGCTTGTGTCCTATGGGCGCTATCCATATTTGAAGCTGGGACGTCGCCTGACGGCTGAGGACGGGCGCATCATTGATGAAACGCTGCGCCTGACCGGGCTGACCGTGCTTCAGCACCGAACCCTTCGGACGCTTTCCGGCGGCGAACGCCAGCGGGCGTGGATTGCTATGACGGTCTGCCAGCAGCCGGAGATTCTCATTCTTGACGAGCCGACCACCTATCTGGACATCAGCTATCAGATGGAGGTGCTGGAGCTGGTTCGCCGCCTGAACCGAGAAATGGGCATGACCATCGTCATGGTGCTGCATGACCTGAACATGGCGGCGCGGTATTCCGACAGGCTCTACGCTATTCGCGGGGGACGCATCTTCGCCAGCGGTACGCCAGAGGAGGTCATCTGCTGCGATACGCTGCGCGCAGTGTTCAAGATCGAGGCGGACATCACCTGCGACGCGGCGCACCATTGCCCGTACTTCATCCCCATGCAGATCCTTTCCGATGCTGTGGGCGAAAGCCTTGCAGATAAACAAAATGTATCCTGATAAGGAGGTATTTCCCATGAAGAAGCTTTTTTCCCTGCTCCTTGCGCTGACGCTGCTTTGCGCGGCAGCCATCCCGGCGGTAGCGGAGGAAACCGACCGTGCCGCGTCGCTTCGTGCGACCTTCCTTGCCAAGGCGGACGAGGTGGTTGTGACCGACAGCAGCGTTATCTTCCCGGACGCAGCGTCCGACACGCCGCTGGAAATCGCCAAGAATCCTTCGAAGGTCGCGGTGCTTTACGGCAGCTTCGTCACCCTGTGGTATGAGGCCGGCGGCACGGCTGCGGGCGTTATCGGCGGCAGCTCCTCCGTGGAGCTTTACAACCTTTATATTGGCCGCGACGTGACGCAGGATGAGGGCGTGACGGTGCTGGCGGAATCCTCTGCGGGCAAGAACTGGAGCACCGAAAACATTATCGCGTTCCAGCCTGACCTCATCATCTGCTCCACTGCCATGAGCGGCTATAAGACCATTTCCGCGCCTGCGGAAGCGGCGAACATCCCCGTGGTCGCCATGGAATACAACGATTTTGCGGATTATCTGAAGTGGTTCAAGGTCTTCTGCAACCTGAACGGTCAGCCGGAGCTGTGGGACACGGTCGCCATGCCTGCGCTGGACAAGGTGGTTGACATCCTCTGCCGTATCCCGGAAAATCAGGAGAACCCGCCGAAGGTGTTCGCCATGTTCTCTGCAACGAAGGACAACATCACCGCCAACACCTCCAATACGGTGCTGGGCGGCATGATCAGCGAGATGAACGCCATCAATATTTCCGATGCGGACAACGCTTCCGGCGTGGATCGTATCGAGATCAATCTGGAATCCGTTTACGCGGCGGATCCTGACCTGATCGTGGTGCAGTGCCATGCCAGCACTGAGGATGATGCGGCGCAGGTGGACCGCGTTTATGGGGAGAATGCCGTGTGGCAGTCCCTGCGCGCGGTGCAGGAGGGCAAGATCTATTTCCTGGAGCCGCACCTGTTCCACTATAAGCCCAACAGCCACTTCGCGGAAGCGTATCAGCAGCTGGCGCAAATCCTCTACCCGGACATCGACTTCGAAAACTAAGCGTTCTATGCTTGCCGGTCGGAATTCCCCCGACCGGCAATTTTTTGAAAGGAAGCATCCCTTATGAGCAAAAAAATTATGATCTCCGTGTCCTACGGCGCGTCCGAGGAAGCGCTTGCTGCCGATATTGGCTGCATTGAGCAAGCCATTCAGGCTGCGTTCCCGGCATGGGAGCTGCGCCGGGCATTCACCTCGGAGCGCGTTCGGGCCATGACGGCACGCCAGGGGCATCCTGTACCGGCCCCCGCGGAAGCCATCGCGCAGGCGAAGACGAAGGGAGCGGAGCAGCTTGCTGTTGTGACAATGCTTGTTTCTCCCGGCGGTGAGTTTGAAGGAACCGAAGCCGCCGCGCAGGACTTGCCCGTCGCCACGCCGCTGCTGACTGATGACGCCGACCTTGACACGCTTGCCGCGTATTATGGTCAAATGCAGCAGAAGCTCGGCATGCCGCTGCTTATTATGGGGCACGGGCATCCCACCAATGGCAACCCGGCTTATCTGCGCCTTCGTGCGCGGCTGCCCAAGGGCGTATACCTTGGCTGCCTGTCGGGGAAGCCGGACCTTTCGGATGCGATGACGGAGCTGCTGCACCAGCCGGAACGCACCCTGACCATAACTCCGATGCTCATGTCCGTCGGCGGACACACGCTGAACGACATGGCGGGCGATGGGCCGGATAGCTGGCGCTCGCAGCTGACAAAGGCCGGCTTTGCGGTACAGTGCCAGCTTACGGGCATTGGACGCACCGAGGTCGTGCAGCAGATATTTGTACGGAAGCTGCAAGCGCTGCTGGGATGAGCCTTTTATCCGTAAACATATACGAATATCCTTTGCTGCGGCGAGGAGAAATGCAGCCGTGCAAAGCAGCTTGCCTTTGCCCCCGGCATGCCCTGAAAGCATGCTGAGGGCTTTTGTATCCATCCTTTCAATACACAATCCCATCCGCAGGCGTGTGCCAGTTGCGCATTTGCGCCGCAGGATGTATAATACAGCGCAGAAGAAAGAAAAGGAGCGAACGTCATGCAGTCGCGACATCGCTTGTGTACGCTGTTTACCTCCATGCTGTATATCAGCGCATTCACCTTTGGCGGCGGATTTGTCATTGTGTCCCTGATGCAGAAGAAGTTTGTGGAGGAGCTGCATTGGCTGGAGGAGGATGAAATGCTGGACATGGCGGCGCTGGCGCAGGCCTCGCCGGGGGCCATTGCCGTCAATGCTGCCATTCTGGTGGGACGCAAGGTCGCCGGGGTGCCGGGGCTGATCGTCTCCGTGCTGGGGACGATCCTGCCGCCCATGCTCATTTTGTCGGTCATTTCGCTGGCCTATGAGGCCTTTGCAACGAACCGCTGGGTGGCAGCGGCGCTGAAGGGCATGCAGGCGGGCGTTGCGGCGGTCATCGTGGATGTAAGCCTGAACCTGGGGACGAAGGTGCTGAAGGGACGCGATCCGCTGGCAATTGCTATGATGCTGGCGGCCTTTGTGCTGAACTTTGCGCTGAATGTCAACGTCATCTATATCATTCTGGGGGCGGCAGCGTTGGGCGTGGTGCGGGTGCTGCTGGCCCGGCGAAAGGGGGCGGCATGATGCTCTGGCAGATCTTTCTTAGCTTTTTGCAGGTGGGCGCGTTCAGCGTGGGCGGCGGGTATGCCGCCATGCCGCTCATTCGCAGTCAGGTGGTGGAGCACTTCGGCTGGCTGACCATGGATGAATTTACCAACCTGATCACCATTGCGGAGATGACGCCGGGGCCTATCGCGGTGAATTCCGCCACGTTTGTGGGGATGCGGCTGGGCGGTATCCTGGGGGCACTGGTGGCCACGTTTGCGTGCATTTTGCCCTCGCTGGTGATCGTTTCACTATTGGCATGGGCCTATACGAAATATCGCAGCGGCGAAGCCATGCAGGCGGTGCTGTCCCTGCTGCGGCCCGTGGTGGTGGCGCTCATCACCTCTGCTGCGCTGGCAATTTTGCAAACGGCGCTGCTGACTGGCGGCAGCCTTTCATCGGGATCATTTTCTGTGGATTGGATCAACGCGGTGCTGTTCGTGGCCGCGCTGGTGCTGCTGCGCTGGAAAAAGCTCAGCCCAATTCTGGTCATGATGGGGTGCGGGGTGGCGTATATGGTTGTTTCGGTGTGTGGAGGATGAGGAGCATCGACTGCGCTGACATCTTGCTGTTATTTTCAGGGAAGCTATATATCAAATGCATTTATCTGTGCGGAAATTGAATATTTTGCGAAAAGAACGCATTGACACAAGGCAGCGAGGCGTAGTCTGTCGTGTGCCAATGCGTTTTATGTTTTTGGTTAACTTCTGAAGGTCGTTGCCCTGCAAAGGAAAAATAACCTATTGAGGTAACCCTATAGAGGGTGTATAATGCCCATTGACAAACATTTGGCAAAATTTGAGGCTGAATAACAGAAAAATAAGGATGCTTTTAGCACATGTCCGCGTATTATCTACAGGACAAACCGGTGGCAAAATGGGGAACGTCTTGAGGATAGCTGGAAAGGAAACACGGAAGATGGAACGGGAGATTTTTATCAGGAAACTCTATGACGAGAACGTGACGTTTTTAGAACGATTGTGCAGAAAAAGAACAGGCTATCGTCCTGCCTGCACAGGCCTGATCGACGATTGCATACAGGAGATTTTTCTTGTCGCGCTCAAAGACTATGAAAAACTGGCTGCACATGAAAATCCTCGGGGCTGGCTGGTGCAGGTCTGCATGTATCGTCTGATGGCTGCAATGAAGCAGCAGCAAAAGCGAGAAGAGCTGACTGGCTTTTCATTGGAGGACAAAAACATTCCGCCTTGCTTTCAGCACGATACAGTGGAGGCATACTAACGCAAAAAGAGGCGCACGGCTTGCACATTGAATGCGCTTACGTTGACAAATACCAGCAAATAACTAATATCATGATTGCTTGTACAGAATTCAATTTGAACAGAAGTAAATCCATGCTTACTGGCTTGCACAATTTCTTTTCCCGTATTTGCTACATAGAGATTTTTCAAATACCAGTCATGGAAATACGCGGTTTTAGAAAGCACGTGCAAAAAAAGACGAAAAATCAGATGCCATTTCACTTTTCTCCTCGTTTTGTTTTGCCTAACAATCAATCCAGGTAAATATACAAAACAATCGTTGCAGTTTCAATGTCTACCAGAGAGATACTTGTGTCACGCTTTCGTGGACTATCTACAAACATATAGTCATATTCACCACCGCCAATATCGCATACAGGACGAAAATGCTCATATTTTTCGAAGCCCCATGCAATGTGCTTAACAACTTCCTGATAGGTATCGCTTTGTGCGATTTTCACTGGTTGCCAACGATCATCCGTTGTGACCAACTGTTCCATAATGCCTTGCACCTCATCAGGCTGCCTGTAGTCATGAATCATCACAATACTATCACATTGGTTGCTTTTATGCAGAATCAGCGATGCCTTTTCCTCTGTGAGAGGGTAACCAGTGAGGCCACTAATTCGCTCTATGCCGTAGGCTAAATTATCATGTCCTGACAGGACTTCATTCAAAACAATCAGCGAAGCGGAAAGCACAACCAGAGATAGGGCGCTCCACAAAATAACCTTCAAAACACGCTCCAGGACTCGATTCATATTTCCCCCCCTTATGCTCCTATTCCAGTTGGAACTCAAAGAAAAACTGTACATCTTCAAAATCCTGCTCCAAGCATTATACTTGTATTCTATCATCCGGCTCCAACTGCTGTCAATCAGCGCAATCGCAGCACTTGTAAATGTTACAAATGTTTACCCGGCTCGTTGCTGTGAAATATACGAACCTTCAATTTGCAGCAGCAGGCTACATCAAAGAAAAGCAAAAAGGATGCCTCCCACATAATGCAGGGAAGCATCCTTATCAGGTTAAAAGCATCGCTATCCAGACAACAGGGGGACACATCAAAATCCCTTACGTTGCTTTTACCAGCTTAATACCCGCCTTCCATATCCTTCAGCACGTCCACTTCTTCCAGTGTCCCTTCGGCATAGCGCTTTTCTGCTTCTGCCATGATGGCAGCCGTAGCGCTCACGCCGCAGCGGGATGCGCCTACCGCACGGGCGGACAGCACCGTGTCCAGATCACGGATGCCGCCGGAACCCTTGACACGCACATGCTCGGAAACGCTCTTGCGCATCAGCTTCAGGTCCTCAATGGTGCAGCCCTTGCTGCCGTAGCCGGTGCTGGTCTTCACAAAGTCCGCGCCCGCTGCTTCGCTTAGCTGGCAAGCCTTTACCTTCTGCTCGTCGGTGAGGTAGCAGGTCTCCAGGATCACCTTCACGATCGCGCCCGCAGCATGTGCCACTTCCACGATCTGGTGAATTTCATCCTGCACATAGTCGTAGTCGCCATGAATCATCTTGCCGATGTTCAGCACCATGTCCAGCTCCTGACAGCCGTCCGCCAGTGCCTGCTTAGCCTCAGCCACCTTGATGGCAGTGCGGTGCGCGCCGTGGGGGAAGCCAATGACCGTGCATACCTTCACATCGCTGCCCTTCAGCAGGGACGCGACCAGGGGCATGTCGCAGGGACGGGCGCAGACGCTCGCTGTGTCGTAGTGCAGGGCCAGCTCGCAGCCCTTGCGAATGTCATCCTCGGTCAGGAAGGGCTGAAGCGTGCTGTGATCCAGCATCTTGGCAATATCATGGGGAGTCAGCTTTTTCATGAGATAGCCTCCAGTATGTTTTGTCGTTGTGCGGCAGAACCGCTTTCAATAGTATTCGCGATGCAGGGTGAGAAAGCCTTTATTCCCGCCAAAATTTTTCCAGCAGCGCCTGCGTATCTCCGCGCCGCAGCTGCCAGTGCGCAGGGCAGAGCGCCTGATAGGCCGCCTGTGCATAGCGATCATCCAGCAGCAGCGCAACGCCGCGGTCGGTTTCTGTGCGAATGACCCGCCCGACCGCCTGCGCCACCTTTTGCATGCCGGGAATCTGGTAGGCATAAGCGAAGCCGCGGCCAAGCGTCTGCTCATAATACTCCCGCAGTGTTTCCTGAAAAAGATTCACCTGCGGAAGCCCCACACCAACTACCATCACGCCGTCCAGCGCCGTGCCGGGCAGGTCGATGCCCTCAGCAAATACGCCGCCCAGCACGCACAGGGACAGTACAGACGCGTCGCCATGCAGATAAGGGGCGAGGAAGGCCTGACGGTCTGCATCCGTCATGTCCGGCTGCTGGCATTGGCAGGGCAACGCCTCCAACAGCGCGGCAACCTGCCGCAAATAGGCAAAGCTGGGGAAGTAGACGATATACTTGCCGGGGTGCGCATCGATCATCAGGCGAATGCGCGCCGCAATGTGTCCCGCCGTGGCCTCGCGGTGCTGATAGCGGGTGTTTACGCTTTCCTGCACCACCAGCAGGCGTTCTGGGGGAAAGGGGGAAGGCATGGCGAAGCAAGCATCCTCTTCCTCGCCGCCCAGCAGCAGCTTCATGTCTGCCAGGGGCGAAAAGGTGGCGGAGAAGTAAATGACTCCACGCAAGGGTGCGGTGACCTCCTGCAGGTGGCTGGCAATGTCCAGTGCAAGGGCCGTGACACGATAGTCCCGCGTCCCCTGCACCAGATAGGCGTAGCCGCTTTGCTCCCGGCGCTGGGTGCGCAGAAAGGAAAAAAGCTCCCGCAGCGCGCTGCCCATATCCTCGGAGACCTCACCCCAGGCAATGCGCTCCTGACCAGCGGCGCTGAGCGCGTCTACCGCATCCTCCGCAGCGTCGATCATGCCAGCTGGCAATTGCGGCACACGGCCTTCCCGCGCACCCTCGGGCAGCACAAGATCGCCCATGCGTTTGAGCAGCTCCGTCAGCGCCTTGTAAAGCGGATGCTTGCACCCAACTACCTTGCCCACGCCCAGCCGCAGACGGCGCAGCGCAGGGCCGTCCAGCGTCCCGGAAAGCATGTCCCGTGTGCGGGAAAGCAGATTGTGCGCCTCATCTACCAGCAGCGTCACGTCCCCACGGCGGTCAAAGACCCGCTGAATATGCACCGCCGGGTCAAAGGCGTAGTTGTAGTCGCAAACCACCACATCGGCCAGCTCTGCCAGGGACAGTGCAAACTCAAAGGGGCATAGGTCGTGCTTGTCCGCCATGGCGCGAACGGCTTCGCCCGTCCAGTCCTGACAGGCAAGCATCTCGTTCAGCGCGGCCTGATCCCGCAGAAAATGTCCCTTTGCCCGGGGGCACCAGTCAGGATGGCAGAGCGTGGGCCGGGGACACTGCTTCTCCTTGGCATTCAGCGTCAGCACCCAAAGGCGCAGGTCCTGCGACCGCATACGCTCCACGGCTTCCAATGCGGCTTGCCGCTGGGTAGTTCGCGCAGTGAGATAATAGAGCTGATTGGTCAGCCCCTCGCCCAGGGCCTTCAGCGCAGGAAAAAGTGCGGCGGAGGATTTGCCTGTTCCTGTGGGCATGCTAGCAAAAAGTCTGCGTCTGCGCTTGATGGCGGTGTAGACCTGCACTGCCATTTCCCGCTGCCCCGCGCGATAAGCGGGATAGGGGAAGCGCAGCCCCCGCAGGCTGCGGTCACGCTCCAGCACATGGGCGCGGCGAAGTCGTTCCCGGGCGATGTAGCTTGCAGCCAGCGCATCAAACTGCGCGGTGCATTGGGCTGCGGTCTGCTCCGCCTCAAAGCAGGCGCGCACCTTGCCGTGACGGTCCACATATGTTACACGCAGCCCGACGGTCTCTCGCTCTTCCTCCCGGCAGATGATCGCACCGTAGCAAACGCATTGCGCCCAGTGTGCGTCCAGGGGTACAGCGGGCGGCTCTTTGCCCTGCCATAGCTTGATCTCCTCCACACAGGGAGGCGCTTCCCGCCAGGCGTCCATGCGTCCGGCGACCAGCAGTACCCAGGGCGTTTCATCCTCCACCGTCACGCGGGTGGAAACGGGCTTTTCAGCCGTCCAGGCCAGTCCCAGCAGATTTTGCCGTGCCTTATGACCCAGCATGCCCTCCTGCATGTCCTTGATGGTGCCGCCGGGGCGGATGTCATCGCCATGGTAGGTGAATTCTACCAGCTCCCGGACGGAGATGCGCAACTCTTCCATGGCGATACGGGGGTCACATCCTTTCGGGCGCGGGGTACAAATAGCTTATTTTTTCCCAACAATACTTTATGGTTCACGCCAGCCGCAACAAAGCACGAATTTACAAGAAGAACAATGCTCTTCGGGAGGGAGCGCGAGGAAGGGGGCTTCTGGTACAGAAGCCCCCTCCCTCGCATCGCTCACCCCTCAAACACCCGATTCAAGAACTCCGCCGCCATTTGAGGCCAGTGGGCGCAGTCGGGGAGGTTCAGCTGGGGACAGCGCGTCCCGGTGACCTGCGCATTAGCAAGGGAGGAACCGTGTCCGCCGTGGGGGAAGATGTGCAGCGCCGCGGGGATGTTGTGCGCGCGCAGCGCTGTCGCCATCAGCAGGCTGTTCTCAACGGGAACGCTGGCGTCATCCCAGGTGTGCCACAGGAAGGTGGGCGGCGTTTGGTCGGTGACGGCAGTGTCCAGCGAATAGGCAAGATGCTCGGCGGTGTCCTTGCTGCCGGTCAGATTTTCAAAGGAGCCGCGGTGCGCCTTCGGGCCGCCTGTGATGACGGGATAGCTTAATACCAGCGCATTGGGCTTCACCTGCTTGGGGGTCAGCCCCATCTCCGCCCACAGCTCCGCCTTGGGCCACCATACGCCCAGACTGCCCGCACAGTGACCGCCGGCAGAAAAGCCCAGCACGGCAATCTTGTCGGGGTGCGTGTGCGTCTCCGCTGCATGGGCGCGCACCCAAGCCACCGCTGCCGCAACGTCCTGCTGCGGGCGGGGATAGCGATGGGGCGCAACGCGATACCAGACGATAAAGGTGTTGAAGCCCAGCGTGTTAAAGGCCAGCGCTACAGGCTCCGCCTCCCGCTCGGAAAGAAAACCATACCCGCCGCCGGGGCAGATCACAATGGCGGGCCGCTGAATGTCCGGGTCGATCTCGGCACTGACATGGGGACAGTAAACATCCAAGGGCAGCGCATAGCTGCCTGCGGAAGAAATCGTTTTGCGTTCGTACAGCATCCGGGGAAACCTCCTATGTTTTTTGTACATTATAGCATGTTGCGGCAGGAAAGAAAACAGTGCGCCGGGAATTTGCACGTTATCGCGCCAAAGCGGAAAGCTGTCGCAGAAAAAGTTGGCCCCCGGTGGTGGTCAGACAGGAGAAAGTATGCTATACTGAGGGCATATCCCAGAAAGAAAGGCGGTATGAAATATCATGAAAAAGGTAATGGCAATGGTGCTGACCCTGGCAATGGTGCTGTGCAGCGCGTCTGCGCTGGCGGCGGGCAAGTTGACCGTGAATCAGGAAACCTACTTTGTCACCGAGGGCTATAGCCTCAAGTGCTTCGTTTTTGCCGAGGTGGAAAACACCGGCGACAAGAGCATCGAGTTTGACAACGGCCTGCTGGAAATGCTCACCGAGGATGGCGAACCCACCGATAACGCAAACATCTATAATATGTATCCCGAGGTGCTGGCTCCCGGCGAAAAGGGCTACATCGTGGACTATGAATACTGCGATGACGGCGTGACCGCGGCGGATGTGGCGGATCACAGCCTGAACGTCACCGGCAAGTCCACCAAGGAAGACGCGCCTGTACGCCTGGATGCAAAGGGAACCCTCGGCAAGATCGCCAACACATGGGTCAGCGAGGATGCGGTGCAGGTCATGGTGACCAACAACACCAGCGAAACAGTGTACGGCTGGGGCGTGGCATACGCGCTGTACGATACGAATGATACCCTGCTGTGCGTGGATGCAGACCTCATGATCAATCAGGGCATTCCTGCTGGTCAGTGCGTGGAAATGTTGTTCAGCATGGATGAGGATCTTCAAGCGAAATGGGCAGCGGAGGGTCTGAAGCCTGCCCGCGTGGAAGCACTGGCCTATGTCATCGGTTCGAATGTTACCTTCACTGCGGAGTAAAGACGAATATTCCATGAAAAATCCCCGGCGTTCATTCGTGAATTCCGGGGATTTTTTTGCTTGCAAGAGCTGTGGAAAAATGTTCCCCTGTGGAGAAGACTGTCGGGTTTTGCACTGCCTGTGCAAAAGCGGAAAATCCCCTGCATGCACGCTTTTTCAACACCTGCGGCGGCATGCGGCAAACGCTGCATTCGAAAAGTTTCCACAAGGTTATCCACAGTTTGGGGAGAAAAAGGGGAATCTTTCATGGGAACATCCGGGAAGTTCTACACATTTTACACACGTTTTCCACAGTTCGTGAATACGTTGGGGAAAACAGCTTACAGGATCAGCGCGGCAAGCTCCTCCTTCTCAAAGGAGGCAAAGGGCGTAGGCGGTGCGGGGTACAGGGGACGTTCTGCCAGCGGGCGGGTCAGCCAAAGCAGATCGTGCCACGCACCGCTGTGGTAGGCCATCCCCGGCAGCCTGCCCGCCTGCGCAAAGCCGCAGGCGTCCAGAAAGGCCAGCGCCGTATCGTCCGGCAGGGAAACGGCGGCGCACAGGTGCAGAAAGCCCTGCACGGACAGCACGCGCATCAGCCGAAGCAGCAGCGCACTGCCCAGTCCCTGACGGCGCATGTCCTCCGCCACAAACAGGTGAAGCTCCACATCCCACTGGTAGGCGCTTTCAGGGCGCAGGGGCGCAGCAAAGGCACAGGCCTGCACCTGACCATCCACCTCTGCCACCAGGCAGGGATAGACCGGGGTCAGGCTTTTCAGCTCCTCGGTGATGCCTTCGGCGTTCAGGGTGTGCTGAACCTCCCGGGACGCACCTGGACGGCGAAGCTCTGCCAGCCGGGGCGCATCGCTGAGCTGAACTGCTCGAAACAAGACCATGGCGTTTCCTCCTTTTGTTATTCGTCGATCAACTGAATGGCGCGGATGTCGCGTTCCTCCACGGTCATGTAGGCCGTGCGCTGATTGGTGTAGTGGACGAAGCCCGGAGCCGCGCCGCCGGGCTTTTTCACATATTTGCGCAGGGTATAGTCCACGGGGACGCTGCTGGAGCGCTGCCCCTTGCTGTACCAGGCGGCAAGCTGCGCTGCCTGCTTCAGCGTCGTTTCCGGCACAAGATCTTCTGTGCGGACGATGACGTGACTGCCGGGCATGTCCTTGGCATGGAGCCAAAGCTCCCCGCCCCGGGCGCTGCCGGTGAGCCGATCGTTTTGCAGGGAGTTCTTGCCCACATAGATGTCGATGCCGTCCGCCGAGCGGTAATGATAGGGCTTGCTGGGCGGAAGCTGCTTGAGCTGTCGGCGGTTCATGCTGGCGCGGATGTAGCCCATGCGCTGCAATTCTCCGCGGATTTCATTCAGCTCGCTTTCACCCACGCACTTGCCTACATCCAGCAGGGCGCTCTCCAGCACGGACAGCTCTGCCAGCGTCTTTTCCTTCTGCTGGGCGGCGGTGTCCCGGGCGGAACGGGCCTTTTGATACTTCTTGAAATAGCGCTGGGCGTTCTGGGCAGGGGTGAGCTGCTTATCCAGCGGAATGGTGATCTCTCCGCCGTTCTCGTCATAGAAATTCTGCACGGTGGCGGCTTCCTGTCCCCGATGGAGCTGCCACAGATTGGCGTTGAGCAGTTCGCCCATCAGGCGGTATTCGTCCATGCGGTCGGCATTGGCCAGCTCCTCGTTTTGCAGGGCCAGCTTCTTTTCACAGCGCTCGATGTGGGTCTTCAGCAGGCGTACCATGGATGCGGACTTCTGATCGATACGATCCTTCTGGTCGCGCGCGCCGAAGTAACGCTCCAAGGCTGCGCTGAGGGAAGCGGCGGGCTGCTGCCGGGCAGTATCGCAGCTGACATAGGGGAAGGGGAACACATCCGTCGGGTCGCCCTGCTCATCCACCAGCACCACGGGCGGGGTCAGGCTGGGCATGCGGTGGAGGAAATCCACGATACGCGCCGCAAGCTGGGGCAACTCTGCAGGGTCAATGGCGGCCTGTGTGCTGCCCGTGACGCGGCAGCACAGCTCCCGTGCAGCGGGGGTGGAGTAGCCCGTCAGGCTTGCGCCCAGCGCCTTTTGCAGGGGCATGGCGGCGTTCTTTTCCAGATAGGGCAGCAGCGTTTCGGCTGTAGCCTGGGCAGGATCCAGCTTTTCCTGACCTGGCGGTGGGGCGTAGGTCAGTCCGGGCTGGATCTGCCGTACGCGGCTCATGTCCTGGCTGACATGGCGGGCCGCGTCGATGATGCGTCCATTCCCATCGGTGAGGATCAGATTGGAATGGCGGCCCATGACCTCCAGGATCAGCACCCGGGCCACATGGTCGCCCAGCTCGTCCACGGTATCCACGGTCAGGTGCAGCACCCGGTCGCCGCCCATCTGTTTCAGGGACAGGATGCGTCCGCCCAGCAGCTGTTTACGCAGCAGCATGCAGAACATGGGCGGCTCCAGTGGGTTGGGATAATTCTGCGCGGTCAAGTGACACCGCGCGTTATTCGGGCTGGCGCACAGCAGCAGTCGGCGGTTCTCGCTCCCTGCCCGTATCAGCAGGATCAGCGTATCCTTCTCCGGCTGCGTCACCTTATCGATGCGCCCGCCAATCAGCAATTGCTCCATTTCCCTGGCAGCAAACCCCAGGGTCAATCCATCCATCGGCACAAGAGTACCTCCTATAAAGTACGGGGGGGATGCGAGGGAGGCTGCTTCTGTGCCAGAAGCACCTCCCTCGCGCTCCCTCCCGAAGACCATTGTGAGGGGAATCTAGAAGTATGCTCCGTTGCCGCAAAGGGCATGTGCGGCTCAGGGGTACATACTGCATGATTCTCCTTAGTTGATTATGCCAGCAGCTTATTGGGAGAACGCAAGAAGGAACTTCTCCGCTGCTCTTCGGGTGGGGGTCTGGGGGCGGGGCTTCTGGCGCAGAAGCCGCCGCCCCCAGCCGTTTCTCCCTTCCATTATACCCACATTCCGGCGCATAGGCAAGCATACCCCCGCATACAGTGTCTTGCGAAAAGACTAATCAACAAGGAGTGACGATGGCGGTGAAGCTGACATGGAAGCGGGCGGACTGGGAACGGATCCTGATCGTGTGTGCGGCGGCGCTGGTGGTAGTGCTGGCCCTGCGGGGCGGGCAGGAGGAAAGCCGGGAAACGGCGGCGGAGGACCCGCCGCTGACTGTGACGCAGACCTCCGCCCAAACGGTGGCCCAAACAGAGGACACCCTGTCTACCGTGTGCTTTTACCAGGACGGGGAAGGCTACCTCATCCCCGTGACGCGGCAAATTCCCAAGCAGGACGGCGTTGCCAAGGCGACCCTGGCCCTGATGGTCAAGTCCAGCCAGAACGACATGGATGCGGCGCGCATGGGTCTGCGTACCATCATCCCCGAGGGGACCAGCTTCGACATTGATATTGCAGGCGGCAAGGCACGGGTGGACATGAGCAAGGAGGCCCTGAACTGCGCCAGCATGGAGGATGAATTGCTGATGGTGCAGGGAACAGCGGCGGCGCTCTGCTGCTTCGACACGGTCAATGAGGTGGAATTTCTCTTTGACGGGCAGAAGCGCAGTAAGCTGACCCATGGCGCGGACGTGAGCGGCGCCTTCGACGCGGAGTGCATCAATGTGGAGGCGGTCACCACCATGGCGGGCGCGTCCAGCACCTATGCCGATCAGGTGCAGCTGTACTTCCCCTCGCAAACGGGGCGCATGCTGGTACCTGTGACCCGCACCGTGTTTTCCAACGCAGACCTGACTACCGCCCTGCTGGAGCTGGCGAAGGGGCCTCGCAGCGACAGCGGCTTGGAGCGTCCGCTGCCTGCGAACTGCGGTGTACGTTCGGTGAAGGTGCAGAACGGCACTGCGACCATTGACTTTTCCAAGGCGTTTCTGGATGTGACGCAGACCAGTGATGGCGGACGGCAGGCCGTGCAGGCGATCCTGTTTACCGCCAGCCAGTTTCCCGGCGTGAAGAAGGTGAACTTCACCGTGGAGGGCGAACCCTTCCTGGTGCCTGAGGAAGCTGCGACTACCTTCCTCAACGATGCGGAGGAGGTCATGAGCCAGTATCCCGGTGTGGTGGAGATCGACTGAGCAGCCTGCATCAGCAAATTGCTCCGGCAGCGAAACGCCGCGCTTTCCAAGCTAAGCAAGGAAGCGCGGCGTTTTCCTGCTTTTTTTCTGTACTACGGCAGGAAGCGGGCAGAAACAGCCAGAATGTGACCATGAGCATCAAAAGATGAGGTGGACGAATATGAGCAATAAGGCTGTTGTGCTGCAGCATTTGGACACGCTGCAAATTCCCTATGCGCTGTATGAGCATCCGGCGGCGTTTACCATGGAGGAGTGCTATGCCCTGCCCTTTGCAGGCCCGGATGTGGCCTTCTGCAAAAATCTGCTGCTGTGCAACCGTCAGCAGACGGCCTTTTATCTGCTGGTCATTTCGCCGGACAGCCATTTCCGCACGGCGGAGCTGAGTCATGAGCTGGGGGTATCCCGGCTCAGCTTTGCACCGGAGGACGCGCTGCCGCGGCTGCTGGGGCTGGAAAAGGGCGCGGTCAGTCCCTTGGGCCTGTGGTTCGATCAGGAGCAGCAGGTGCGTCTGCTGTTTGAACGGGCCATTCGCAAGCCGGGGAAGATCGCCTTTCATCCCTGCGACAACACAGCGACGGTGGTGTTTGAGCAGGAGGTATTTTGGCAGCAGGTGGTGCCGACGCTCAAGCATGCGGTCACCATGGTACTGTAAGGCAGGAGCAAGATACATGCAAAAGAAACAAAAGAGATGCAGGCGACTTCTATGCCTGCTGCTGGCAGGGCTGCTGCTCTGCGCCTTCGCAGCCGCAGAGGAGACAGATGCGCTGGACGAAGCCGCCTGCCGTATTCTGAAGGCCTATAAGGCCGTTGGCGCAACGGTGCTGGTGGCGAGGGACGGCGAGATCGTCTACCAACTGAACTATGGCTATCAGGACGCAAAGGCTCAAACGCCCGTGACCGATAACACGCATTTTCGCATTGCGTCCGTGACCAAGCTGGTCAGCGCTATCGGCATCATGGAGCTGGTGGAGGATGGGAAGCTCGACCTGGACGAACCTCTCGGCACCTATCTGGGCTACACGGTGTACAATCCTTATTTCCCGACAGCATCTATCACGCTGCGGATGGTCATGACGCACACGACCTCGGTGAGCCAGCAGGGCAGCTATGGCAGGAACGGCTATGGGGTGCAGGCGCTGCTGGGCAGCGGCAGAAAGAATAATTATTATCAGGAGCTACCCGGCAGCAAGTATCGCTACTCCAACTTTGGCGCGGGCCTGATGGGAACGCTGATGGAGCAGATCACAGGCCAGAATGTGAACGACACGATGACAGCACTGGTATTCGCGCCCCTGCAAATGGACGCGGCGTATCATGCGGCCCTTATTGCGGACAGAGACAGCATCGCCAGCACCTACGACACAGACCGCACCCTGACGGCAGCGGCGCAGAAAAAGATCGATTCTCCCTGGGATGCTTCTGTGAACCCGGATAGCCATTATCGGATCACAGTAGGCAGCCTGTGGATGACGGGGCGTGATCTGTGCCGCCTGGGTATGGCGCTGTGCGATGGCGGCACGGTAGACGGTGTGCGCCTGCTCCAGCCGGAAACAGTTGCGGAAATGCTCTCCGACCAAAGCGGCAAGGGCGGGATCACTGCGTCAAGCCCCTATGGGCTGTGCGTGAACCGGAATAATACGCTGGTTCCCGGGAAAATGCTCTATGGGCATCAGGGCATGAGCGACGGCATTGCAGCCAATGTGTATTTTGATCCCGAAACGCGCTTCGTGTTTACATTCATCAGCAATGGCTGCAACAATAACATGGATAACCGTGTATGTGCCGTGTCGCGCAGGCTGCTGACACTGATGTGGGAAGCATACGGGGAATGAGGGAGAAGAGTGGCTGCACAGTATCAGGGTGTAATGTGGTAATCAAGGCCACACGACACAATGTGCCGGGCAGCCTGTCACCATTGTACTTCTGTTTTACCGCAGTCAAGGTCGGGGCGTATTTGCTTCGCAAATCGCCACCCTTCTCTTGACTGATCCTCCTTGGGCTTTCTGTAACCTATGCTTGACACTCCTATAGTCCGGCGCTGGAAATGCCGCATTTTATCCTTGCTTTTCCTGCTGCGCTCCCGTATAATAATTTGGAAAGGTAAACAAAGGAGGATGCGCTCCGTGCCGATGTACCTTACCCATGCGCTTACGCCCCACAGCGGCAAGCTCGTTCCCGCACAGTTTGTGCTGGCTCACGGGACGATTGTTTCCATTTCTGACGACAGCGTCCAGCCCGCCGTGACGGACGACGCACAAATTTTCGACCTGCACGGTCTTGTAGTTCTCCCAGGCCTGGCAGATGTGCATGTGCATCTGCGTGAGCCTGGGTTTTCTTATAAGGAGACCGTAGCTTCCGGGGCGCAGGCCGCGCTTCACGGGGGCTACACCGTGGTGTGCGCCATGCCGAACCTAAATCCACCGCCGGACACCCTGGAGCATCTTGCCCTGGAAAAGCAGCTGCTGGACGCCGCGCCCCTGTGCGCTTGCCCCTATGGCTGCATTACCCTGGGGCAGAAGGGAGAAGGGACGCTGACCGACATGCAGGCTATGGCCCCCTACGTTGTTGGATTTTCCGATGACGGGCGGGGCGTGCAGTCTGAAAGCCTGATGCGCCAGGCTATGGAGCGCTGCAAGGCCGCCGGGAGCATCCTTGTCGCCCACTGCGAGGACATGTCCCTGATCCCCAAGGGCGGCGCTATTCACGCGGGCAGCTATGCCGCAGCCCATGGCATCCCGGGCATCACCTCGGAAAGCGAGTGGGGACAGATCAAGCGCGACCTGCGCCTTGCAAAGGAAACGGGCTGTCCCTACCATGTGTGCCACATTTCCTGTAAGGAATCTGTAGCACTGATCCGCCAGGCCAAGTCGGAGGGTGTGAACGTCACCTGCGAGACCGGTCCGCATTACCTGCTGCTGAGTCAGGATGATTTGCAGGACGAGGGCCGCTTTAAGATGAATCCCCCCCTGCGCGATCCTGCTGACCGGGCGGCCCTGCTGGAAGGGCTTGCGGATGGCACCATCGACATGATCGCCACGGACCACGCGCCCCACAGCGCCGAGGAAAAGAGCCGCGGCCTGCGTTCCTCGCTGATGGGTGTGGTGGGGCTGGAAACGGCCTTCCCGTTGCTGTACACCTACCTGGTGCAGCGGGGCATGATCTCGCTGGAACGCCTGCTTGACCTGATGTGCATTGCGCCCCGGCAGCGCTTCGGTCTGCCCGGCGGACGGGAAGTGGGGCAGGAAGCCCACCTCTCCGTGTGGGATTTGAACCGCAGTTATACCATCGACCCGAGTACCTTCCGCAGTATGGGACGCAGTACTCCCTTTGCAGGCTGGCCGGTGCAGGGGGCCTGCGTCATGACGGTGTACCGGGATAAGATCGTCTATCAGGAGGACATGCTATGATCTTCACCGTAAAGAATCAAACGCGCCTGACGGAGAATGTCTACCGGCTGACGCTGACCGGGGATACCTCCGCCATCGTGCGCCCGGGACAGTTTGTGCAGCTTCAGCTGCCGGGCTTCTATCTGCGCCGCCCCATCTCCGTGTGCGACTGGGATGCGGACACTCTGACGCTGATCTATAAGGTGGTCGGTGAGGGAACCAAAGCCATGACCGCTTTGCAGCCCGGCGCAGCGCTTGATCTGCTCACCGGCCTTGGCAACGGCTTTGACACTGCATGCTGCGGGGATAAGCCCCTGCTGGTGGGCGGCGGTGTGGGCCTGCCTCCCCTGTACGGCCTGTGCAAGACGCTGCTGCGGGAGGGCAAGCACCCGCGCGTTGTCATGGGTTTCAACACTGCCAGCGAGGTCTTTTTGGAAGCGGAATTCCGCGCGCTGAATGTGCCTGTGACCGTGACTACCGCAGACGGCACCTGCGGCATGAAGGGCTTCGTCACCGCCGCCCTGCCGGGCCTGGATTTTGACAGCACCTTCGCCTGCGGCCCGGAGCCCATGCTCAGGGCCCTGTACAACGCCACGGACAAGCCCGGTCAGTACAGCTTTGAAGCGCGGATGGCCTGCGGCTTCGGCGCGTGCATGGGCTGCACCTGTCAGACGAAATATGGCGCAAAGCGCATCTGCAAGGATGGCCCCGTGCTGCAAAAGGAGGAGATCGTATGGTAAGCACTGCCGTGACCCTGTGCGGCGTGGCGCTGGATAACCCGGTGATCCCCGCCAGCGGCACCTTCGGCTTCGGTCAGGAGTTCACCCCTTATTACGACATCAACGTGCTGGGTTCGCTGAGCTTCAAGGGAACCACCCAGTCCCCGCGCTTCGGCAACCCTACGCCCCGCATTGCGGAATGCCCCAACGGCATGCTGAACAGCGTGGGCCTGCAAAACCCCGGCATCGACCATGTGATCGCCCATGAGCTGCCGGAGCTGCGCAAAATCTTTCATAAGCCCATCATGGCAAACATCAGCGGCTTTTCGCTGGAGGAATATGTGGACTGCTGCGCCCGCATGGACGCGGAGGAGCAGGTAGCCTTTCTGGAGGTGAACATCTCCTGTCCCAATGTGCGCCACGGCGGCATGGCCTTCGGCACCAGCCCTGAAGCCGCCGCGGAGATCACCCGCGCAGTCAAGGCTGTGACCCACAAGCCCATCATCATGAAGCTCAGCCCTAACGTGACGGACATTGTGTCCATCGCGAAGGCCTGCGAGGACGCGGGCGCGGATGGCCTGAGCCTGATCAACACGCTGCTGGGCATGCGCATTGACCTGCGCCGCCGTAAGCCGGTGCTTGCCAACGTGATGGGCGGCTATTCCGGCCCCGGCGTTTTCCCGGTCGCCCTGCGGATGGTCTATCAGGTGACGGGTGCGGTACATATCCCTGTGGTCGGCATGGGCGGCATCGCTTCCGCCCGGGACGTGATCGAAATGATGATGGCAGGCGCGACCGCTGTGGAGATCGGCGCGGCAAATCTGGTAGACCCCTTCGCCTGCAAACGTATTCTTGACGAGCTGCCCCAGGTCATGGACGAGCTGGGCATCCGTGCGCTTTCTGAAATTGAGCGCGTGTGATACGCTACGTTTATCCCGCAACGCATTCATTCTATCCCATTTACTTAATTTACAATGGTCTTCGGGAGGGAGCGCGAGGGAGGTGCTTCTGGCACAGAAGCAGCCCCCCTCGCATCACCCCCAAAAACTACTAGGAGGTATTATGATGACGCATGACGTGATTATTGCTTTGGACTTTGAGAATCGTGAGAAGACGCTGCAATTTCTGGATAAGTTTCAGGAGGAGAAGCCTTATGTGAAGATCGGCATGGAGCTGTTCTATGCCGAGGGACCTGCTATTGTGCGGGAGATCAAGGCCCGGGGACATAAGATTTTCCTGGACCTGAAGCTCCATGACATTCCCAACACCGTCAAAAAGGCCATGCATGTGCTGTCCACGCTGGATGTGGACATGACCAATCTGCATGCTGCCGGCACCATCGCCATGATGGAGGCGGCTAAGGAAGGCCTTACCAAGCCTGACGGCTCCTGCGCCACGCTGCTGGCAGTGACGCAGCTTACCTCCACCAGTGAGGAGCGCATGCAGCAGGAGCTGCTTATCAACGCTACCATGCCCGAGACGGTCAAGCAGTACGCCCGCAATGCCAAGGCGGCAGGTCTGCCCGGCGTGGTCTGCTCCCCGCTGGAAGCAGCGCTGGTCAAGGAAGCCTGCGGCCCGGATTTTCTGACCGTTACCCCCGGCATTCGTTTCGCGGATGGCGATGTGGGCGACCAGGTGCGCGTGATGACCCCCGCCAAGGCCCGCGAGGGCGGCAGCGACTACATCGTGGTGGGGCGGCCCATTACTGCCGCGGCTGATCCTGTGGCGGCGTATCGGCGGTGTGTAAAGGAATTTCTGGGGTGAAGTGAAGGTTTAGCCTAAACGGCTGTGCAGAGCGTCCTTGTGAAGGAGGGCGCTCTGCTTTTTGGTGGTGGCGTCGCTACGGATTGACTTTTGCTAAATCCTTTATTGGTACAAAGCCGCGAATCGTGTCTCCATCAATCGTCACCTCAACATAAACATAGCTTCCATCAAATCCGCTCAGGCCTAGCAACTGTGTGCCAGAGGGAAGCTTTCTATCGCAGTGCTGAGAGAAAACCGGATCGTCAGTTAAAAATGTATCTGTGCTTGCAATGAACGGAACAGCGTCAAAATGGCAGACACTGATTTGCAATTCTCTTTTTGTCAATGAAAATGCTTTGCTTGTAATGTAGCCAAAATACGCTTGCTTGAACCCATCCTGATAGCCGATGAAATACCATCCATCTATATTTCCGTAAAATGAGAAGGTCTCATTCTGAAAGAGAGCGGACGTATCCACAACTGCCTTGCTATTTGGCGCAGCATAAACCTTTATGCTTCTTGGCAGTAATCCAACACGAATATGATCTTGCCCAAAATGATTTTCATTTAGTGCATCAAAGATAATATTTCTTTTTTTAACTGCTTCAATATTTTTAGGAAACAATAAAGGATTGCATCTCATCCATGTAATTCGATCATATGTATTGAGCTTCCAATAGGTAGAGGTATCCGCAGCATTAAACCACAATCCCGCCTCATTTCTTTCTCCAGTGGCGACGCAATGGTATCCCTCTCTCTCAAATTCTGCGCGATATAATCTTGTGAAATTCTCCGTACCCCCGGCGTAATAGAAGTAGCGTTCTCCTGGCCAGCTCATTTCAAAACGTTCGGCATCTGTTTTTCGAATTTGTAATGCCTTATTTTGTTCCTTTTCTGGATACAAACCTTTCCGCGTGTATCCAATAAGTTTCCAATTGCTTTCAATTTCTTTAGCGACAAAAAGGACGTGGCAATCTTCTGTTTCTAGAACGAAGACCGCCACTTCTGTCGGATGACCAGCAAGCGTATCTTCATCAGCGGTCAGTACGGTAAAATTATCAAATTGACCAGTTTCATGGACGAGCCTTTGCAGTTCTTTGGTAAGTACAACCTGTTGATCTTCTGCGAAAGCACCAAAAGACGCAAGAAGCAGCAGTATAATACAATGAATGATACACTTTTTCATATGCAAAAAACTCCTTTCAGGTTGCTGCGTCATCATGTCAAAGCTCAGCACCTCATGAGCTTAATTCCTTGTATTTTCGGCGTATAGAGGCTCTCCAGTTGCTGCACTTCGCGACTGATAAATCCTCTATCTCCTGCTGAAGCATCCAATAATCCCATTCATCATCCACTTACCTAATCCCCAACTCTTCCATCCTCTCCACCCGTGCATTTTCATCATCCAGCACCAAAACCTTCACGCCCCAGCCGATATGCGTCCAGACCCAGTAGGCATTCAGGTTATATTCCTCATCGGTACGGTAGTCCATGCGCACACAGCCTGCGGAGGCCTTCTGGCCCAGGGTGGCTAGCTGCGGAGCAAAGCCGCCGTCCTTGGGCGGAACATAGCCCACCTGATGCAGCAGATTGCCGCCGTCAATGCGGATAGGATAATCATAATACGCGCCGTGGCTTTCGAAGGTGATCATGCGGTCCGTGGTAAGAAAAGCCCCCGCCCGTGTCTCCCGGGAGAGATTGCTGCGTTCCATCAGGCCGGTGCTGATGCGCATTTTGCCCAGCAGCCGCCCGTATTCATACACGCGCAGCTCCTGATTGGGCTTGTCTACCACAATGCCGTAATGCTCGAAGGGGCGGACGACCTTCAGTACATTTGTAGGAACGTAGCCCTCGATCCATGCGCCGTCCTCATGCCGCCACACGCCCACTCGGGTGAACTTCTTCCCAACATCAAATACCTGCAAGCCCTGCGACTGCCCGTGTACCCGCCCCAGCACCGTGCTGCGCTCGGATGGTTCCGCGTAAATTTTCTGATGCGCGGTTGCGTCGATGTCCACCACGGTCAGCGGCTCACAGAACTTTTCCAGCAGCTCGTCCGGGTCATCCGTTGCGGGAAGCAGTGTACTATTCACCCGCAACGCTTCCTCGGGCGGTGCGCCTGCTTCCACATGCAGGGTGAAGGTAATGGCCTGCTCCGGCTGCGCTTTCAGATATACCCTGCACCAGTAGTCTCCGGGCTGGATGCGCTTTTTTCCCACCGTGCCGTCCCAGGTGAATGTGAACATGCTCTTGCCTGAAAAGCTGCGGGTCAGCTTCGCCGCAGGCAGCGTCATGGCTTCGTCTGCAAAAAGCTCCAGTACGGCGGGGCCGCCGCCTGTTGCGCCGCAGTCCACCTTCCAGCGCTCCTTCTGCTCCAGATAGTAGGTGTCGCTGCGCGGCAGGGCATATTCCAGCTTATCGGCAGGCGTACCCATTTTGACTGTGGTCTGCGTGGTATAGCTTTTGCCCGCAGCTGTGGTCAACTTTGCTGTGAAAGTGCAGTTTCCCGCCTTCAGCGGCATGCCCTCATAGGACGTTGCGTCATAGGAAACGGTCACGCTGCCTGCACGGACGGGTAATTCCCGCAGCAGGGGCTTATGCTCCCCATAGCTGTCCCGCACCGTAATGGTCAGCTTTCCCGCCGCAGGAAGCGTCAGGGTCAGCTTGGAGGACTGAAAGGGATGTAGCTTAGCAGGTGCGGTCAGCGTCATTTCTTCAGCCCCGGCCCAGGCACACCACAGCACCAGCAGCAGGGTCAGCAGCCCCGCAATCCAGCCCCTCTTTTGCATGTTCGTTTCCTCCCACATGTCTCTTTTGCTATTAGACGCTTAAACGGCGGCTTTTGTTCGCTGTGTCCCCAAAAAAGAAGACGCACCCGGTATGGATGCGCCCCCTGTAGGTTCGAAAGGCTTACTTCAGGCTGTTCAGAGCGTCCACCACGGCCTGGGAGGTGATGGTCGCGCTGCTGAGCGCGTCCACGTCCGTACCCATTTCCAGCGGCAGGCTCTTGCCGATGAACTGCTTCAGGAAATCCTCGTCCTCGGAGCAGCGCTGACCGAAGCCGGGGGTCTGGGTAGAGGTATCGACTTCCAGCGCGGTGATGACGCCGTTTTCAAGCGTTACCTTTACCGTCACTTCGCCGCCGCAAAAGCCCTCGGCTGTTGCGGTCTTTTCTTCCGTGGCAGGCGCGGCAGCAGGCTCCGTATCCGCAGCAGGCTGGTTTGCCGCTTCAAGCTGCTTGTTCAGTTCCTCGATACTGGCGTTCAGCTCGGTGATTTTCGCTTCCAAGGCTTCCTTTTCGGTGGTCACAGTATCCAGCTTGGTCTGCAGCTCGGTGACCTGAGCCTTCAGCGTCTCGTTTTCTGTGGTCAGTGTGGCCTGCGCATCGGTGTGCGTGCTCGTCTGCGTTGTCATTTCCGCGTTCAGCGTATCGATCTGTTGGGCCAGCGCGGTCTTTTCCTCATTCAAGGTCGCCAGCTGCGTGGTCAGCTCGGTCTTTTCGCCCTCCAGTGCTGTCACCTTGTCAGACAGCTCCAGCACCTTCGCTTCGGCAGCTTCCTGATCAGCCTTCGCCTGCGCCAGACTGGTTTCCAGTGCGGCCTTTTCCTCGGTCAGCGCAGCAATGGAGGTGTTCGCAGCCTCCAGCTCCTGCGCAGCGGCGTCCTTCGCTGTGTTCGCGTCTGCGATGCTCTGCGCTGCCGCTTCGTTGTTCTTGGTCAGCTCATTGACCTGATCTTCCAGCTCCGCCTTGCGGGTGGTCGCTTCGTCCAGGCTGACCTGGGCTTCCTTCAGGGCGGTCTCGGTCTCGGTCAGCTTGCCTTGCAATTCCGTCTTTTCTGCGTCCGTTGCCTTCCAGGCGTCCTGACTGGCTGCCAGCTCGGTGGTCAGCTGATCCACCTGACCGGAAAGGTTGTTGCGCTGCACCGCCATGACAACGACAAGCACTGCCGCCAGCACGAAAACAATGCAGAGGATGATGAGCGATGTGTTCTTTTTCCTAGCTTCCGACATGGGTACGTCCCTCCTTGTGCCGATTTGGTTTTATTGCAAGCGCTTCTCCTGCGCTTGGGTACCTTTATTTTGCCGATGGCATCGCTTCCAGCTCCATCCGCAGCGATGCAATCTCCGCTTCCAGCGCGGCCTGGGCTGCCTGTGCTTCCCGCAGCGCTTCCTCCGTCTGGGACAATTCGGCCTGCGCCGTTTCCAATTCCGTATTCAGTGCGTCACGCTGCTCGCGCAGCTCCTTGCGCTGGGTCTTCAAGTCTGCGACCTGGGCGGTCATCGCATCAGTCTGCGGCTGAAGCGCTTCCAGCTCCGCCTGTGCCTGCGGAAGCGCTGCCGCAACCTGATCGTATTCATACTGCTGCTTTTTCTCCCGCTGTCTGCTGGTATCCAGGCTGACGGCAATGTCCTCGGTCTGAAAGCGCAGCGCCTCTACGGTCCATACATGCCAGGCCATAAAGCCGCAGAAGGCCAGCATTCCTCCAATAAACACCCAGCAAAGGAGCCTTTCCAGCCTTGACGAACGCCCGGAATGCTGCAACCTGACTGCACCTCTTTCCTCTTTTGAATCATTGTACCATACAAAATGGGAAAAGAAAAGGGATTTTCCAGCATCTGCAAGGAAAAACACCGTCGCCGTGTTCCAAGCTATGCGCCTGCGCCGCAATTCATGTCCACGGGTGCATGGAAGTTCTTTCCCCGCAGCAGGAAAACGGCGCTGCGAGTCGAATAAAGGGGAAGGAAATCCTATGTGTACGCTGTTATTTGAAAGGAGCTATCCTGTGTCTGATCAAAAGAACCCGATGATGAAGCGGAACCTGCTGATCCTTGGCGTGACCCTGCTGGTCATTGTCCTTGTCGCCGTGCTGGCAGCCGTACTGCCCCAGCAGCGCAAGGTTTCCGCCGACGCCCCTGTTCTTTCCCCTGATGCGGTTGAGACGGAGGCTGCAACCACTGCTGCGGTCTCTCCCGAAGCGGTTGTGAGTGAGGCCCCCACGGCAGAAGCGACCGTTGAAGCCACGGCTGTACCCGAAGCTACGGACACCGCTGAGCCGGAGGAGACAGTCTCTCCTTCCGCGTCCCCCGAGGCTGAGACCGCTGCGACTGAAACGCCCGTCACCGAGGCGGATGTGCAGGCCATGGATGCCGCGCAGGGTGGCGTTCCTGTGGATACCGCAACGCCTACCGATATGGCGACGGACACGGACATGGCTACAAACACGGATCTGGCAACCGGTACAGATCTGGCAACGACTACCGACCTCGACGAGGAGGAAGTGGAAGCCTATCTGCTGGTCGCTGTGGGCGAGATCATTTATCAGCCTATTCCGCTGACCGGCGAGAAGGATTATACTCTGACCAACAAGCTCACCGGCGCAGAGAACCGCATTCATGTGACCCATGACAGCATCGTCATGTCTGAATCCAACTGCGATGGCCAGGACTGCCTGGATCAGGGCGAGGTGACGCTGAGCAACCGCAGCGAGCGTCTGCTGGGCAACATGATCATTTGCCTGCCCCATAACATTACGCTGGAGTTGCTGACCCCCGCCGAGGCGGAAGCGGTCATCGAGCAGTACAGCGCCGCGCAGTAAGGACGGAGGAACGTCATGGCAAAGAATGCCCGCAAGCAGACGGAGCGCATTGCGCTGTGCGGTCTGCTGGTCAGCCTGATGCTGGTGCTTGGCTATGTGGAAAGCCTGATCCCGGTTGCCGTGGGCATTCCGGGCATCAAGCTGGGACTGAGCAACGGTGTGCTGCTTTTCGCGATCTATTTGCTGGACATTCCCACGGCCTTTGTGCTGATGGCGCTGAAGGTGGTGCTGTCCGGGCTGCTGTTTGGCGGCGTAAGCGCCATGATGTACGCCTTTGCAGGCGGTCTGGTCAGCATGATCTGTATGTCGCTGCTCAGCCGCATGAAGGGCGTGCATCCCATCACGGTCAGCATGGTAGGCGGTGTAGCGCACAACGTAGGTCAGGTCGGGCTGGCAATGATTATGCTGAACACGCCCCGGCTGATGTATTATATGGTGATCCTGATGCTGGTAGGTCTGGCGACCGGCGCGGTCACGGGCGTTGCGGCCTCCAGCGTGCTGAAGCACTTGAAGAAGCTCAAAAAATAAGGAATCGCATTGCAAAAAGCGAGGGGCAAATCCCTCGCTTTTTATCATCATCGGCGTGATGCTGTTTTTCAATTTTTTACATTGACATGCCATGCCTGCGGGTGTATCATAACGGGGCAGAGGGTTTTTAGTGGTTAGCCCTTGTGAGCTTCACCGTCCTCGATGCTGTCATCATCGTGGGCGGTTACTTCTTTTTCCAGGGCTTTGAACGTGTGCAGCAGCGTTCCCGCTGCAAACATCACGCCCAGCGCAAGTAAAAGAATCTCCGGCATGGGCCTCACCTCCTTCCCGCGTCTGTCCGACGCTGGCTGCTTGGTGTCGCCCTCTGCCCCGGCATGCTGTGCACATGCAGGAAGTATTACATCATGTTTTGTGTTGGCCGTTAAGCGCAAAATGTTAAAAAGCGGGGGAGATCCTGTAGGCGTGTCAAACATACGGTCATTGGAAGCACACTGGTACACTGCCAACTGCTTCTGACCGTCCTCTAAAGCGTATAGGCGCATGCGCTTGTAAAATCGCAGCTCATCAATTCAGTGCTGGCGTTCCACCTTTCTTACCACGTCTGGATTCTCTTTCCTTTGTCTCCGTGTTTCCTATATAAATTGTAGCTTAATAAAATAATGCGTTATTTCCAGCGCCAGAAAAGGCGCATTCGTATTAGAAAAATTTGCAAAGCCGGTTGACAACCAGCTGCCCATGCGTTTATCATAATAGAAAAACTTCCATCACAGAAAGGAGCGATACGCAATGAAAAGAACCATGCGAACAGTCATGCTGGCACTGATTCTGGGGTTGCTGGCAGTGAGCGCTGCATTTGCCGAGGACACAGCGGCACCTTTGGACTTCACGACCTATACGGATGCAAACGGCACGGTATATGACCATTTTGTGGTGATACGCCTGAACTGCGGAGAAGACCGTCAGGTACAGTCTGTGACGGGCTATTACGAGCGCACGATTCAGGGGGAGGAATGCGAGGAGCCGGAGGCAGCGCCAGACTCCTACCAAACCTATCCCTTGGCGCAGGACTTTACCGCAAGCATGATCGCGGATGTGTATGATGAGGACGCGGGCTATGTTACGGTGACCGACCTGTATCAGTGGTATATTGACGCATATCTCAATCGGGATAATTACGACGGGCATGCGCTGGTGTTTAGCTGTGACCTGACGGATGAAGAAATGGAAACCTTTTCTCCGGATTTCTGGGCGGTGACCACCTGCATCAGACTGAACGCACAGGGCGAGGTGCTGTTCATGCGTTATGTGCATGTGCCGTGGGAGTAAAGCAAGCGCACAGGAGCAATGTCCTGTGCGCTTACTTTATATAGGCCTACAGTTTTCTGTATTCAGCCAGACAGGCAGCATATTCCGCTTCCAGGGCTTCTTTTTCCTTTGTGGGCGCGATGGAGATGCGCCCGATCAGCTCCGTCATGCGCATTTGCAGGGCGCTGCGGCGCAGGGCTGTTTCCTCGGGATGGGCGGCCTGTTGCTGCGCTTCCTCCCATTGAGTCAGCGTCCCGGGAAACTCCGTGACCTTGCCTGCGTCCATCAGCCAAAGCTGTGTGGCAACATGGCGGACGAACGCCGCATCGTGGCTTACCAGCAGCACCGTGCCGGGATATTCCCGCAGCACCGTTTCCAACGCTTGCAGGGAGGGCAGGTCCAGGTAGTTGGTCGGCTCGTCCAGCACCAGCACATTGCAGTCGGACAGGATGAGCTGACACAGGCACAGCTTGAGCTTTTCGCCGCCGGAAAGCCGCTGTGCAGGCTGTTCCCAGGTCTCGCGGGGCAGCAGCATGCGCGTCAGCACCGTGCGCAGCACATCCTCCCGCTGCACACAGTGCCGCCGGGCATTCGCAAGAACGGTTGCACTGCCGTCCAGGCAGGATAGGTCCTGCTGCAAAAAGCCGATGCGGGCCTGCGGGGAGCGTACAACCCCCGGTGCGTCGGCGGCAAGCTGCGTCAGCAGCGTTGTTTTGCCGCAACCGTTTGCGCCCAGCAGGGCGGTCTTTTCACCATTCAGCAGCGTGGCGCGAACGTCCTGCAAAACGGTCCTGCCGCCGGGATAGGCATAGCGCACGTCGCGCAGCTGCACCACGCTGCGGGCGCGGGGCGGATCCGTCAGGGAAAAGTCCAACTGCATGGCGGGCAGCGCTTGAACGCGCTCCACAACCTCCAGCTTTTCCAGCCGGGTCTCCACGGATTTGCGACGCTGATCCAGCCGCTTTCGCGCACCCTGACCGCCCATCTTGTGCAGCCGCGCCTCGCTGTTGCCCATGCGCTTGGGTGTGGTGCGGACGCTCTCGCTGTCCTGCTGCAGGGAGCGTACGCTTTCCGTCAGACGGCGCTTTTCGGCAAGGTAAGCCTCCCGGGCATGACGCTGGGCCGTTTCCTCTCGGGTACGGGCGGCTTCAAAGGCAGTGTAATTGCCGTTATAGACCTGCACAGTCCCTTTGGAGAGATACCAGATATGATTGCAGACCTGATCCAGCAGGGCGCGGTCATGGCTGATGAGCAGAAACGTTTCCTGCTGGGCCAGCTTTTCGGCGAACAGGGCCTGCCCTGCGGCGTCTAGATTAGCGGTAGGTTCATCCAGCATCAGCAGCGGCCCGCCGAAGCGCACACGGCTCAGCCGCAGCCGCGCCAGCTCGCCGCCGGAGCAGCCCTCCTCTGCACGCAGCCGACGCACACCGAAGCGACTGGAGACTGCATCATCCACGCGGCCTTCGCCAAGGCCAAACTGCGGCGCATAATCCGGGACGCAGTGCCGCTGCACCGCCCCGCTGTCCGGGGCGCGAACGCCCGCCAACAGCTGCATCAGCGTGGATTTTCCGCAGCCGTTTGCACCCACCAGCCCAATGCGGTCGCCTGCCGCAATGGTCAAACGTGCAAGGGTAAACAGTGTCCGATCTCCAAAGGCAACGGATACATGCTGTGCTTCCAACAGCAATTCATTCATTTTTCAGACTCCTTCCGGGCGCGGGGAGACGGAAAAAGGCATACAAAAAAGCAAGGCTCTCGCAGACCCTCCGCAAGTCCTCGCGCCAAAGCAACGGAAAACAGACGGCCTTTACCGTCTCGAGCTTCCGCAGTTCAACGCAGCGACTTACAGCATAAGCATCAGCGAGTTACCTTGCCCTTTCTTCTTTGATGAGGGTATCATAACGAAAATTTTACGGGATGTCAAGCGCTTATTGCGCAGCTTGCGGGGCCGCGTCATGGCTCAGCGTGATTTCGCAGAAGTATTCCAGCGCATGACCGTTTGCGTCCGTCCCCTTCAGTGTTGCAGTGGCGCGGTCGCACTGGGGGTAATTCGTGCCGATGTTGTAGACCGCCAGCGCTTCGCCCTGAATGAGCATATCGCTTTCCATCTGCTGGCGCAGCTGCGCCTGCGTCAGCCGCATTAAGGCTTGCTCCTCCTGACCTTTATAGAACTGGATGAGCAGCTTTTCCGGGGAGAAGGGAACATCGCTTTCGTTGCGCATGGTCAGGTCCATCTTCCAGCCGCGGCCTATGTCGGCATAGGTCTGCTGATAGACAATGGCTTCCTTGGGGACGAAAATGACCTGCGCCGTATCTTGCGACCGATTCCAGTGGATCAGGGCCAGCACCAGCACCAGCGAGAGCACTGCCGCCAGCGCGGCACCCACAAACAGCATCCAGGGCTTTACCCGCCGGGGCTTGGGCGCAGGGGCTGCCTCCTCTGGGAAGATAGGCTCCTCGGGCGCAGACGCATCCGCCATCGCAGCGTTCAGCTCGCTGTTTTCCAGCGAGAAGAAATTATAGTCCAGCACCTGGGACAGGCGGCGGGCCATATCCAAATCGGGCAGGGTGCGTCCGTTTTCCCAGTGGGAGATATTCGAGCGGGAGGTTTGCAGCGCTGCCGCAAGTTGCTCCTGCGTCATGTCATGGGCCTTGCGTACACGCAGCAACTCTTCGCTAAAGGTGGTCATTCATCGATCACGCACTTTCTGACTTTTCTTGGAAAAATGCTTCTTTAGTATAGCAGATTTCACTGCACAGGGCAAGCAAAACGGAACGAAAAGGCGCACATCCGCGCTTTCTTTTCCATAAGAATCATGCTATAATTTAACCGATTGTGTTCGAAGTGAGAGGAGGCTGGCGATGCAGCATTATGCGTTGCTGGGCGAAAGGCTGGGCCACAGCCTGTCCGTACCCATTCATGAAGCTATTTTCCGACATATGGGCATACAGGCGGATTATCGCCTGATCGAAATTCCGCGTGGGGAGCTGGCGGTGCGCTTTCCGCAGCTGCGGCAGACGCTGAACGGCTGCAATGTCACCATTCCTTACAAGCAGGAGATCATGCCCCTGCTGGATGGCATGAGCGATTTTGCGCGTCAGGTGGGCGCAGTGAACACTGTTTCCATGGCGGACGACGCTGCCTGGGGCGATAACACAGATGTGGCGGGCTTCCGCGCCATGCTGGAGCATCAGGGCATTGATCCGTCCGGGGTGGATGCCTATGTGATGGGAACGGGCGGCGCATCCCACGCGGCGGTGACGGCGCTGCATGCCATGCAGGCCCGCAGCGTGACCCTTGTTTCGCGGCATCCCGAAGGGACGGAGATCGGCTATGACCAGCTGGCGGCGCAGGGCGCGGGCGTGCTGGTCAACTGTACCCCTGCGGGCATGTATCCGCAGGTGGAGGGGTGCCCTCTGAACGCAGCGCAGCTTGCAGCGCTGCTGCCGCGCCTGACCGGGGTGGCAGACATGATCTACAATCCGGCAGAGACGGTGCTGACCCGCGCAGCCCGGGCGGCGGGTGTGAACGCCTGCACGGGCATGTACATGCTGGTGCATCAGGCGGTGGCGGCGGAGGAGATCTGGCACCGCTGCATACTGGGCCGCGCCCTGACCGATACGCTGATGAAGGAGCTGACGATTTGATGAAACGTTTTCTGATTCTGAACGGGCCGAATATCAACTTCACGGGCATCCGCGAGGTAGGGGTGTACGGCGCGGAGACGTATGAGGCGATCCTGGAATACATTCGCCGGGAGGCGGAACGGCTGGGCTGTCAGGTGGAATTTTTTCAGAGCAACCACGAGGGCGCGCTGATTGATGCGCTGCAAAAGGCGCATTTGGACGGGCTGGACGGCGTGGTGTTCAATCCCGGCGGGTATACGCACACCTCTGTGGCGCTGCACGATGCGATTGCATCCATTACGCCCCCGGTGGCTGAGGTGCATTTTTCCAACATCCAATCGCGCGAGGGCTATCGGCATGTGTCCCTGACCGCGCCCGCCTGCGTGGGGCAGATTGCGGGCTTCGGCAAGCAGGGCTATGTGCTGGCGCTGGAGGCGCTGCTGGCGCGGGGCTGACGTTTTTTCAGAAATACCAAAGGAGGAGCTTTTTTCCATGCATACCCAGGCAAAAAAGAGTAAGGGGCTGATTCGGCGTTTTCTGCCGTACTACAGACGCTATGCCAAAACAGTGGCCTTCGACCTGTTCTGCGCGTCCATGACCACGGTGTGCGAGCTGGTGCTGCCGCTGATCGTTTCCGCGATCACGGGACGCGCCACCACGGACCTGTCCACGCTGACGACCAGCTTCATTTTGAAGATGGGCGGACTGTATCTGCTGCTGCGGATCATCGACGCGGCGGCGAATTATTACATGCAGTCCGTGGGCCACATCATGGGCAGCCACATCGAGACGGATATGCGTACCGAGCTGTTTGCCCACCTGCAGCAGCTCTCTTTCCATTATTACAGCGAAACAAAGGTGGGACAGATCATGTCCCGCATGACCTCCGACCTGTTTGAGGTGACAGAGTTCTCCCACCACTGCCCGGAGGAATTCTTCATTGCGGGTATCAAGATTCTGGCGAGCTTTCTGATTTTGTGCGGCATGAATGTGCCGCTGACGCTGTGCATGTTTGCGGTGCTGCCGCTGATGCTCATTGCCACCCGCTACTTCAACAAGCGCATGCGGGAGGTGTTCAAGGCCCGCAACACGCAGGTGGGCGAGATCAACGCCCAGGTGGAGGACAGCCTGCTGGGCATCCGCGTGGTGAAGTCCTTTGCCAATGAAAATATTGAGGAAAAGAAGTTTGACGAGGGCAATCAGAAGTTCCTGGAGCTGAAGAAGCAGTCCTACCGCTGCATGGCAGCCTTCGGCACCTCCAACCGCGTGTTCGACGGCCTGATGTACATTGTGGTGCTGGTGCTGGGTGCGTTCCAGATGAAGGCGGGGCGGCTGACAGCCGGCGAGTTTACCGCCTATCTGCTGTACACGAACACGCTGCTGAACTCCATCCGCCGTATTGTGGAATACACCGAGCAATTTCAGCGAGGCATGACGGGCATCGAGCGCTTCTTTGAGATCATGGACGCGCCCCGGGAGATCACCGACAGTCCCGACGCGAAGCCGCTGGGACAGGTGAAAGGCGAGGTGACCTTCGACAATGTGGGTTTCCACTACGGGGACGATCAGCATGATGTGCTGCATCACCTGAACCTGCATGTGCGCCCCGGCGAGTCCGTGGCGCTGGTAGGTCCCTCAGGCAGCGGCAAGACCACGCTGTGCAACCTGATCCCCCGCTTTTATGATGTGACGGAGGGTCACATCCGCATTGACGGCAAGGACATTAAGGACGTGACGCTGCACAGCCTGCGCAGCGCCATCGGTATGGTGCAGCAGGAGGTATACCTGTTTTCCGGCTCGGTATATGACAACATTGCCTACGGTAAGCCGGGGGCCAGCCGGGAGGAGGTCATCGCCGCCGCAAAGCTGGCGGGTGCGCATGACTTTATTGCCGCCCTGCCCCAGGGCTATGATACCTTTGTGGGCGAGCGGGGCGTGAAGCTCTCCGGCGGACAGAAGCAGCGCATTTCCATTGCTCGCGTGTTCCTGAAAAATCCACCCATTCTGATCCTGGACGAGGCCACCTCCGCGCTGGACAATGAAAGCGAGCGGCTGGTGCAGCACTCGCTGGAAAAGCTGGCGAAGGGCCGCACGGTGTTCACCATCGCCCATCGACTGACCACCATTCGCGGTGCGGACACCATTTGGGTACTGACGGAAAAGGGTGTGGAGGAGCAGGGCTCTCATGCAGAGCTGATGCAGAAGGACGGCCTATACGCCCATCTTTATGAAATGTACACGGATAAGGGGGAAGTATAAAATGTTGGAAAAGGCTGTTCGGCAGGAGCTGCCTGCCATTTGTGAGTTGTACAAGGCTGCCATTGACAGCATGCATGCCGAGGGGAATCACCAGTGGTGCTGGGGGGAATATCCCACTGAGGACATGCTGGCAGAGGACATTGCGCTGGGACGGCTGTATGTGGCCCAGGAGGATGGTCAGCCCATTGCGGCGGTGGTGGTGGATACGGCGCAGGACGCGCAGTATGCCGCGATCCCGTGGCTTTTCGGCGTAAAGCCCGGGTGTTTCCATCGCCTGGCGATCTCGCCTGCCCAGCAGGGCAAGGGCCTGGGCAAGCGTCTGCTGGCGGAGATGGAGGACACGCTCCGTGCTATGGGTTGCGACTGCCTGCGCTGCGACACCCGCGTGGAGAATGCCCGCGCGTTGCGCCTGTACGAGGGCGCAGGCATGCGCCGGGTGGGGGCCGTTCATTATCCCCCGGACATGCAGACGGATTATCCCTGCCTGGAAAAACCCCTGACGGAGGAATGCCCGTTGCTGCCGGTGCCGATGACCTCGGCCTTCCGCGGCGGTAGCCTGACCCCTTGGGGCGGCAGCAAGCTCCGGGAGGTGTACGGCAAGGATATTCCCAACGATACCACGGGCGAAAGTCTGGAATGCAGCTGCATTCCCGGATTGGAAAGCACGGACCCCACGGGCACCAAGCTGCCTGAGCTGATAGCGCGTTATGGCGCGAAGCTGGTGGGCCGCTATGCAGGCAAGACCTTCCCGCTGCTGCTGAAGCTGCTGGACGCGAAGCAGGATCTGAGCGTGCAGGTGCATCCCAACGATGCCTATGCCCATGAGCATGAGCATGGCAAGCTGGGCAAGACGGAGGCCTGGCTGATTTTGCAGGCGGATGAGGGCAGCGAGCTGGTTTACGGCATCAAGCCCGGCACGGATTTAGCGACCCTGCGCACGGCCTGCGAGGCGGGTGCGGCGGTGCGGCCGCTGCTGCGCCGGGTGAAGGTGAAGCCCGGGGACGTGTGCTTCATTCCGGCGGGCTGCGTTCACGCCATTGGCGAGGGGATCATGCTCTATGAGATTCAGCAGTCCTCCGATGTGACGTACCGCTTCTATGATTGGGATCGTGTGGATGCGAAGGGCAACAAGCGAGAGCTGCACCTGGAAAAGGCGCTGGCGGTGACAGATCTGAGCTTTGCGCTGGACCCCGTGCCTGCGCCGGATGCGCCCTGCGCCCGTGTACTGGACACCACCTATTTCACGCTGGACCTGATGAAGGTGGAGGGTGAAGCGGAAGTGCCTGCGGTGCAGGACTTCGGCATTTTGACGGCGCTGGATAATGTAACGCTGTGCTGGGAGGGCGCAAGCCGCGCGCTGAAAGCGGGGCAGACGCTGCTGGTGCCTGCGACGGCCCCGGCGCTGACGGTTCGTGGGCACGGGCGCGTGGCGCTGGCAATGGCGAAGGAGTGAAGCATCGTTTTTAGGCATGGGATGAAAGAGCTTTTGGGTGGAATAGGCTGTTGAAAAATGGGGTCGCTTTTGATGTGGGACTGGCGGCACACGACCGCGCTGTTTTCTCGGCTGGAGAGCGTTTCGTCCGTCTGCGGACGGACGACCTACTTTGCACTCGGGCAAAGTAGGCAAAGCCGCCCGGGGGCCAGCCAAATTTTCCATGTAACTAAGGCTGGCCCCCGGACCCCATGAGCGCTCCCAGCCATCATCTGGATCGGAGCCTTCCCAGGGGGACACAACCGGGGTCTCCTTCGGTTCCACTCCATGGCATTCCGTCGGCTGACCGTATACAGCCGCCGGAACGCCTTGTCGCTCAGGCTAGGCGCAAGCAGCAAAAAGTTACCTGCCCTGAAAGCATCCATTATGCAGCATGGACACAGTGAAGTCGCACCAAAACCAAAAGCCTCCCCTGAAAGGGGAGGTGTCCCGAAGGGACCGAGAGGTTCCATCTTCCCCTCAAAAGCATCCTTCCGCAGAAGGAGGGGGACCGCCCGACGGGAGTCGGGTGGTGGAAGATATGCTCACCCATGGGTCTATCAAATAGTTTATTCATAATGTCATGGCTGCACATCCGTGCATAGCTGTATGCTGCCAGAACTGAAAAAACGTCAATAAAAACAGGCCGTTGATACAAATCCTTGCATCAACGGCCTGTTCCTTTATGCCTGGGGTTCCTGAGTTTGCTGCACTTCCTTATCCTGTGCCATCACATCCGCCAGCGTCACGCCATGCAAATATTCAGTAATAACGCGCTCCATGCCCTGCCACACGGGAAGGGTGGGGCAGAAATCACAGCGGGGGCAGGCGTTGGGGGAATGGTCTAAGCAGGCCACCGGGGCCAGCGAACCTTCCGTGACCTGCAAAATCGCGCCTACGGTGTAGGACGCAGGGGGCTGCACCAGACGATAGCCGCCCTGATGCCCGCGCACGGCTTGCAGCATACCCGCCTGGGTCAGCTGCAAAGCGATCTGCTCCATATATTTCTTGGAGATGTCCTGCCGGGCGGCAATATCCTTCAGGGCAACAAGTCCCTGATCCTGATGCTCGGCAATGTCCATCATCATCCGCAGCGCATAGCGCCCCTTGGTCGAAATCTTCATGCGTATCATCTCCCAATGGGCATATCATACCATGACTGCGGCGGTTTTTCAATCCTTTGGGACGCTTTTCTCAGAGAAATCCTATTGACAAACTAGCTTTTGCGGGCTATCCTACCACACGAAAGAAAGAACAGAAGCAGTGGGGGAAAAGCATGGATCAATTTGCACGGACGGAGCTTGTGCTGGGCCGGGAGGTCGTGGCAGAATTGAAGCAGCGGCGGGTCGCCATCTTTGGGGTCGGCGGCGTGGGCGGCTATGCTGCGGAGGCGCTGGTGCGCAGCGGCGTGGGCGCGATCGACCTGTTTGACGATGATCGGGTATGCCTGACGAACCTGAATCGGCAGCTGATCGCCACACGCTCCACGGTGGGGCAGTATAAGGTGGATGTGATGGAGGCACGGCTGAAGGACATCAACCCGGCGGTGCAGGTGACCACGCACAAGCTGTTTTACCTGCCGGATACGGCGGACAGCATCGATCTGAGCGTCTATGATTATGTGGTGGACGCCGTGGACACCGTGACGGCGAAGGTGGAGCTGATCTGCCGTGCAAAGGCGTCGGGGGTGCCGGTCATCAGCGCCATGGGTGCGGGCAACAAAATCGACCCGGGTCGGCTGAAGGTTGCGGATATTTATGAGACGCGGGTCTGCCCGCTGGCGCGGGTCATGCGCCGGGAGCTGAAGCGCCGGGGCATTCGCAGCCTGACGGTGGTCTATTCTGACGAGGAGCCGGTAAAGCCTATCGACGATCCGTCCATCAGCTGCCGCTACCACTGCGTGTGTCCGCCCGGCACGGTGCGCAAATGCACCGCGCGGCGGGATATTCCCGGCAGCACGGCCTTTGTGCCGCCTGTGATGGGCATCATGATCGGCGGAAAAATCGTCCGGGATCTGATCGGGCGCTGAGTGGGTTCGACTTTGCAAACAATTTATCATGGCGGAAGTCATTTCCACTCTTTCCAAGCAGCGAGAAAGCGTGTATAATAAATTGGTATGAACAGCAAAGCTAGACTGGAAAAGAAACGCCGCAAACGCGGCATAGGAAGGATGAAACGCCGTATGACCCACACGCTGCGCAAGACAAAGATCGTTTGCACCATGGGCCCCAACCTGTTTGAAAAGGGCCTGATCAAGCCCCTGATGCTGGCAGGTATGGACGTGGCTCGGTTTAATTTTTCCCACGATACCCATGAGAACCACCTGAAGCGCTTCAAGGAGGTCTGCCGCATTCGCGATGAGCTGGGCCTGCCGGTGGCGACCATGCTGGATACCAAGGGCCCGGAGATTCGCATCGGCACCTTTGCGGAGCATCGCGTGACGCTGGACGCAGGCCAACTGTTCACCCTGACCACCGAGGACGTGGAGGGCGACGAGACCCGCGTGAGCGTCACCTACAAGAACCTGCCCCATGATGTGAAGCCCGGCTGCGTTATTCTGATCGACGACGGTCTGGTGGGCATGACCGTGGAGCGCGTCACCGATACCGACGTATGCTGCAAGGTGAACAACGGCGGCACCATCTCCGACAAGAAGGGCGTAAACATCCCCGATGCGCACCTGACCATGCCCTTCATCAGCCCCAAGGATCGGGAAGACATCCTGTTCGCCATCGAGAATGGCTTCGATTTCATTGCTGCGTCCTTCACCCGCAACGCGGATGACATTATGCAGATTCGCCACATCATGGCGGAGAAGCACTGCACCTCCATCAACATCATCGCTAAGATCGAGAACATGGAGGGTGTGCAGAACATTGACGAGATTCTGCGGGTATCCGACGCCATCATGGTGGCCCGCGGCGACATGGGCGTGGAAATTCCTCTGGAAGAAGTGCCTGTGCTGCAAAAGATGCTCATCAAGAAGTGCTACGCTGCCGGGAAGCCTGCGATCACCGCGACCCAGATGCTGGACTCCATGATGAAGAATCCCCGCCCCACCCGTGCGGAGACCACCGACGTGGCCAACGCCATTTACGATGGCACCAGCGCCATCATGCTTTCCGGCGAGACGGCGGCGGGCCAGTATCCGCTGGAGGCGGTGCAGACCATGGCTCGCATTGCGCTGCGGGCGGAATCCAGCATTGACTACGAGGGCCGCTTCCGCAAGCGTGAATACGGCACCCAGACGGACGTCACCAGCGCCATCAGCCATGCAACGGTGACCTCTGCTCATGACCTGAAGGCCAGCGCCATCATTACGGTCACCAAGTCCGGCACCACGGCACGGGTCATTTCGAAATATCGGCCCAGCTGCATGATCATTGGCTGCACCACCTCCGAGCATGTGTGGCGGCAGCTGTCCCTGAGCTGGGGCGTTGTGCCGCTGATGATCAACGAGGAGAGCAACACCGACGATCTGTTTGAGCATGCGGTGGACAGTGCCGTGAACGCGGGGTTGATCCATGACGGCGAGCTGGTGGTGCTGACGGCGGGCGTACCGCTGGGCATCTCCGGCACCACCAACCTGATGAAGGTGCATGTGGTGGGCCACATGCTGGTCAAGGGCGAGGGCCTGTGCGGCGGTCAGGTGACTGCCTCTCTGTGCGTGGCGCATGATGCGCAGGAGGTTCGCGATACCTTCCGAGAGGGCAACGTGCTGGTGATGCACAAGGTTCCCCGGGAGCTGCTGCCCACCCTGCGCAAGGCGGCGGGCCTGATCCTGGAGGACAGCAATCCCGACGGCCTGGGCGCAATCGCCGGCCTGAGCCTGGACATTCCCGTGATCATCGGCGCATGCGGTGCAACGGCGATCCTGAAGTCCGGCGCAGTGGTGACCATGGACGGCACCAAGGGTACAGTCAGCTGCAACTGACAGCCATAACTGGCATACATGACGTAGCAGGCGGCATGCTTCTCGAAGGTGGGAAGCATGCCGCTTTTGCATGGGTCACGGCACCGCATATGCAGGGAAACAAAAAAATTGAAAAAATTTTATTATACCCCTTGCAATTCTGCGCAGGATGTGTTATTATATCAATGTTGCCGAACAAACCACGGAAGATGCTGATGTAGCTCAGTCGGTAGAGCGCATCCTTGGTAAGGATGAGGTCACCAGTTCGAATCTGGTCATCAGCTCCACAAACCTCACGAGAAATCGTGAGGTTTTTTCATATGCTTACACAAATTTTCACCTATTACGCCACCTCTTTAACTATCGGCTGATTAGCAGGAAATGCTGCCAGCTAATTTAAAAAGAAGAAAGAATATTCAGTCACCTGTTTTTTCTCCCGTGAGCTTGCTTTCATAGGATAAACACAGTAAAATGAAGCTACATGAAAAAACGAGCAACTGTAAGCTGCATTCCGCAAAGCATAGCAGGGGGGGATGCATCTAGACATTCTGAAGGGTGAGCCATATGGTGTAGCAAATAGCATAATCTGCTGGACATTGATCTCAGCTGCTATAGGGCTTCCGATGTTCCTTAATACCGACAGAAAGGAGTACTATGAAGAAAAAGTGTGCAGGAATAGTATTGCTATTTCTTTTGCTTGCCGTGGCCTTTTTATACAAAGAAAATGCTCTTAATGGAACAAACATGTATGCGTCATTTGAAAGAGGCCTTGCTAACTGGGAAGATAAACTGCTTGAAAAGATTC
This sequence comes from uncultured Clostridia bacterium, assembly GCA_934631985.1. Classification (GTDB taxonomy): domain Bacteria; phylum Bacillota; class Clostridia; order Christensenellales; family Aristaeellaceae; genus Egerieenecus. Next base: position 60,668 of record CAKTYE010000001.1, read on the forward strand.
AAATCTATCAAGGGGCATATATTGATCATGAAGACGAGGCGTTCAGAGAATTTTCAAAATTCTTCGATATAAAAATAACATCTATCGATTTGCGTACTGCAAGTGAGTCAGTTTTTACTTTTGATCCGGGGTGGTCAATCACTAGCTTCGAACTGATATACTGCAAGAATCGCCGAATCAACATAGGTGCCGATACCGTCTTTTCGGAAGAAATGGATGAGCTGCGGCTAGAGCATTTAGGTATCAACGGTGAAGGATATATCTACTGTAAAAGAATAAAACCGAGTTGGATTTATCGTGAAATTTTTCTTCCAACGTAAATGAGATGCACAGAAAGCAAGCACTATGCCATGGTGTCCGTTGGCAGATTGCTTCGCGGATCAAATGACTATCGCAGCGTCATACGCCCCTTCCTCCTACCTAAAAGCCATCTTGCTTGCCGCATACAAACCAGTTATAATAACACCATCCCCCAAAGCCGCAGAGCCATCAAAAAACTCTGCGCTCATCGCAAAGGAGTTGCTCGACTGTGATACGTATCCTGGAGGGCCGTGCGGGACGCATCGCACCCCTGATGTTTCGCGAAATCAAGGAAGCACGGGAAAAGGGGCAGCGAATCTATCTGCTGGTGCCGGAGCAGTTCACCCTGCTGATGGAGCGGGAGCTGATACGGGAGCTGGCCCTGCCGGGCTTGGTGAACCTGGACGTGGTGTCCCCTTCACGGCTGCGGCGCAGCGTGTTTGACCGCGGCGGTCAGCCGCCGCAAAGCATCCTTGATGCACGGGGACGGCGGATGGCCCTCAGCCGCGCTCTGATGGCGAATCGGACGCAGCTCCATTATTATGAAGCTGTTGCTGATACGCCGGGACTGCCCGACAAGCTCGCGGTGCTGCTCAGTGATATGAAGAAGGCGCAGTTGACCCCACAGACGCTTGCGGAGCATGTCGCAGCACTGCCGGCAGGTGCAGCCCGGGCCAAGGAGGAAGACCTGACCCTGATCTGGGATGCTTATGAGAAGCTGCTGTCAGGCCGCTTTGTAGACGGTGACAGCGCTGAGGAGGAAATGATCCGCCGCCTGCCCCAAAGCGGCGTTATGCGGGGCGCCGCCGTGTGGGTCTATGGCTTTGATGTGCTGGCCCTGCCCTTCTGCCGCCTGCTGACGGTGCTGGCGGGGGAAACCAGCGACTTGACGGTCACCATGACCATGGACGGGGAGCAGGCCCCGGATGGGCGCATTTTTCGGGCGCAGCAAAACAGTGTGCGTCAACTGGGCAAGCTGCTGTCGCAGGCGGGATATGCCTGGCAGCACGTTCGGGCTTCGGATAGCCCTATGCAGACTGCGCCTGCGCTGCAATGGCTGGAAGCGCAGCTTTTTGCCGCACCGCAGCAGGCACTGCGGACGCAGACAGACGCGGTGGAGCTGCTGGCGGCGCCCAACCCTTTCGCGGAGACCATGGAGACGGCGGCATGGCTGTGGCGGGAGCATGAACGGGGCGTGGCCTGGTCGGAGATGGCGGTCGCCATGGCAGACGGCGCGACCTACGGCCCCATGCTGCGCATGACGCTGAAGGCCAGCGGGATTCCCTTCTATTTGTCGGAGAAGCTGCCTGCTGCCCGGCACGGATTGATCCGCATGCTGTTGGCGGCGCTGCGCTGCTGTGGTGAGGGCTGGAAGCAGGAGGACGTGCTGGCCCTGATGAAAAGCGGCTTTTCTCCCCTGGCGGCCGAGGAGACGTTTGCACTGGAAAACTATGCGCTGGAAAATGGCATTCGCGGCAAGCGCTGGGAAACGCCCTTCACCCGCGGGGCGCAGGCGGAGACCATGGAGCCCCTGCGGCAGCGTCTGATGGAGCCGCTGCTGCATCTGCGCCGGGAGATGCGTCAGGCAAAGGACGCGCAGGCTTCCATGACGGCGGTGTTCGGGCTTTTGCAGGAGGTGAACGCTTACGGCAGGCTGCTGCGGCGGGAGGAGGAGCTGCTGGCGCGGGGCATGGAGGCCGAGGCGGCGCAGAACCGGCAGATTTGGCGGCTGATTCTGGAAACGCTGGATCAGCAGCGGGAGCTGCTGGACGGTTCCCGCGCGCCGATGGATCAGGTGGCGGCATGGCTGGCGGCGGGCTTCGAAAACGCCGAGATCAGCGCACTGCCGCCAACCCCCGACACGGTCATGGTGGGCGAGGTCGGACACATGGCGCTGATCAGCGTGCGGTCGCTGGCAGTGGTGGGCATGCAGGATCAGGGCGGCGGCGGACAGGCCAGCCTGCTCAGCGACCGGGAGCGCGGCGCACTGTCTGCATGGCTTCAGCAGGACGTGGGCCTGAACAGCGAGGTACAGCAGGCGCTGCGTCAGTCGGATTATTACCGCACACTGGCGCTGGCGCAGGAACGGCTGCTGCTGTCCCACGCCCAAAGCACGCAGGACGGCGAAGCGCTGCGTCCCGGCAGCGTGTGGATGGACGTGCGCACGGCATTGCCTGAGGTGGCGGAGCGGGGCGGCGTACAGCCGATGGAGGAGCAGCCCCTTGCGCCCCGCACGGCACTGAACGGCCTGTCCCTGCACCTTCGCGCCATGGCGGAAGGGCGGGAGACACAATTGCCTCCGGCCTGGGCGGACGCTTTTGCGTGGCTGTGGCAGCATGAGCCGTACCATGAGACGCTGGACCTGGCCTTGCAGCATGTGGACGCGCGGGTCAGTGCGCCGCCGCTGGACCCGGACAAGGCGTGGCGTCTTTTTGGACGGGATACGGTGTCCATCAGCCGTTTGCAGGAGTTTGCAGCCTGTCCGTACCAGCACTTTGTGCGGTATGGCCTAAGCCCGGTGGAGCGGCGGGATTTCACCTTTGAAGCAGACGACCGGGGAACGTTCTTCCATGCGGCGCTGAGCGAATTCACCACCCTTGCCATGCAACTTCCTGCCTGGCCCGAGCGGATGGAGGAGCAGGACGTGGACGCGGTGATGGATACGGTGATCGCACCGCTGATGAACGCCTGGCAGGACGGCCCCTTGGCAGAGGACGCGCGGAACCGCGCCCTGGGCAGGCGCTATGCCGAGACGGTGAAGCGGGCGGCATGGCTGTTCACTCGGCATATGCGCAACAGCCGCTTCGTCACCCAGGGGGCGGAAGTGGCCTTCGGTGAGCCGGAGGGGCTGCCGCCGCTGGTGCTGGAGCTGCCCGATGGCAGCCGCATTGCGCTGCGGGGACGTATCGACCGCATTGACCGCTACGAGGGAGACAGCGGGGTCTATCTGCGGGTGGTGGACGCAAAGAGCAGCGCCAACAAGCTGGAGCCGACCCGCATGTGGTACGGGCTGCAATTGCAGCTGTTGCTGTATTTGAAGGCCGCGACCGCTGCCACGGGGACGGAGCCTGCGGGGGCGTTCTATTTCACGGTCAGCGACCCCATGTGCGATGTGGAGACGGACGTGAAGGCCTTGGCGGAGGCCGCCATTGCGAAAAAGCTGCGTCTGAAGGGCGTGGTGCTGGCCGACACAGAAATTTTGGAGGCCATGGACAAGGACGAGCCGGGCTTCTCGGTGGAAAAGGTGTTCAACGCGGACGGCAGCATTTCCCAGCGGGCCACGGCGGTGGACATGCAGGAGATGCAGGCCCTTTTGCAGCATGCGCAGAACGTTGCCGCACAGCTTGCCGGGGAGATGCGCCGGGGCCGCATTGCCGCACATCCCGCGGTCATCGGGGACTGGTCTGCCTGCACCTATTGCCGCTTCCGTGACATCTGCGGCGTGGACCCCAAGGACGCAGACGTGCAAAATCAACTGCCGGACATGAATAAAGAGGAATTTCGGCGGCGCTTGGCGAATGAAAGAAAAACCGACACGGGAAGCAAAGACGCTGCTCCGGGCGGAAATTTCGAAAAATGATTGCACTGTAGCCCAAAATGGTTTATAATGCAACCAGGAGTTAACAACTCAAAAAGGAGGCGTTTCCCATGATTCAGATCATTGCTGGCAAGAAGGGCTCCGGCAAGACCAAGCGGATCATCGACATGACCAATGCGAAGGTCAAGGAAGACAATCACAGCGTTGTGTTTATCGACGACGACGACCGTTATCGCCTGGACATCGACCACGATGCGCGCTTTATCAACGCGACGGAATACAAGCTGCTGACCCCTGAGATGTTCCTGGGCTTCCTGTGCGGCATGCTCAGCAGCAACTACGACATCGGCACGATCTTCATCGACGCTTTCAAGCATCTGCTGAAGATCGACCTGAAGGATAGCGAATGGTTCTTCGAGCGTCTGGAGGAGCTGTGCCAGAAGCACGATGTGGACTTCGTGCTTTCCGTGAGCGAGGATCCCGACAACCTGCCTGAGTTCATGGCGGGCTATCTGATCTAAGCTGCCTTCGACAGCCGAAAAGCGGCTGCGGTCAATGCTTCAGTCCTGTAGACGGCAAGGAACAAAGGCTGTGAACAGTCTGAAGGGCGGTGGTGATGAGCCGCCGCCCTTTTTCCATGTCGCCCGGTGTCCCTCTCATTAACTGTGCCGGAGCGTGATGCAATCATGTCGTTTTTCTCTACCCGTGGGGGCGCATGCGTGACCGCTTCCCAGGCCATTTTGTACAGCCTTGCGCCGGACGGCGGGCTGTATGTGCCGGTTATGTTCCCGCCGGTTTCCCATGAAAAACTGGCCTCGCTGGTGAACATGAGCTATATTCAGCGCGCGTCCACCATTCTGCGCACTTACTTGGAGGATTTCTCCATCCCGGAGATCGACGCGGCTCTGACGGCGGCCTATGGCGGCGGCAAGTTTGATGATCCCGCCATTGCACCGCTGAAGAAGCTGGACGATCACACCCATGTGCTGGAGCTGTTCCATGGCCCCACCCTGGCCTTTAAGGACATGGCGCTGCAATTGCTGCCCCACCTGACTACCCTTTCGGCCCGGAAAAACGGTGAGGAGCGGGAGATCAGCATTCTGGTGGCGACCAGCGGCGACACGGGCAAGGCCGCGCTGGAGGGCTTCAAGGATGTGCCGGGAACCAGCTGCACGGTGTTCTATCCGCTGGATGGCGTCAGCGATGTACAAAAGCTGCAAATGGTCACAACGGGCGGCGAAAACACCCATGTCATCGCGGTGGAGGGAAACTTCGACGATGCGCAGACCGGGGTGAAAAAGCTGCTGGGCGATGCGGTCTTTGCGGAAAAGGCAAATGCGGCGGGCAAGGTGCTTTCCTCGGCCAACAGCATCAACTTTGGCCGGCTGGTGCCGCAGGTGGTGTACTACTTCAGCGCGTACGCAGATCTGGTGCGCAGCCACGAGATCATGGTGGGCGAGCCGGTGAACTTTGTGGTACCCACGGGCAACTTCGGCAACATTCTGGCGGCATACTACGCGCGGAGCATGGGCCTGCCGGTGAACAGGCTCATCTGCGCCAGCAACCGCAACAATGTGCTGACGGACTTCTTTGAGAAGGGTATCTACTCCACGCATCGCACCTTCTTCAAGACCACCTCGCCCTCCATGGACATTCTGATCTCCTCCAATTTGGAGCGGCTGTTGTTTGAGGCGGCGGATCGGGACGGCGAGCTGATCCGCGTGTGGATGAAGCAATTGCAGGAATGCGGCAGCTACAGCGTGGGCGACCAGCGGCGGGATTGGCTGAACACCATCTTCTATGCGGGCTGCGCCAACGACCTGGAAACCGCGTGGGAGATTCGCGACCGCTTCCACCAGGATCATTACCTGATGGACACCCACACGGCAGTTGCCAGCCGCGTGCTGCGGGAGTACCGCGAAAAGACCGGGGACGACACCTGCACGGTGCTGGTCTCCACCGCCAGCCCCTACAAGTTCAGCGAGGCGGTGCTGACGGCGGTCGCGGGACAGGAGGCAGCAGAGGGCCTGGACGCTTTTGCCTGCGCGGCAAAGCTGGAGGAGCTGTCCGGCAGGGCGGTGCCGAAGCAGGTTTCGGCGCTGCGGACGCTGCCGGTGCGGCACAGGGCGGTCACCGCGCCCGAGAACATGGCCCAGGCGGTCATGGAGACCTGGTAAGGAAAACGGATCAAACCACGAGTTGTTTGCTGTGGGCTTGCGGCTTCCGAAGCGGAAGCCGCGTTTGCATGCGGATGAAAAAGGCCCTGCGGCTCCCGGCAGACGAGGAGGAAAAAAATGGAGTGGTACCCGCTTTGGAACTCACTGCGGATCGCGGCGATCAGCAGCGTCATCGTGTTCTTTCTTGGCATTTTCTGCGCCTACTACGCCGCGCGGCTGCCACGGTTGCTCAAGGGCATCCTGGACGTGGTGCTGACGCTGCCCATGGTGCTTCCGCCCACGGTCTGCGGCTATTTCCTGCTGCTGGTGTTCGGCGTGAAGCGTCCCCTGGGACATTTTCTGATGCAGTACGGCATCAAGTTTGTCATGACCTGGTACGGCGGCATCCTGGCAGCGACAGTGGTGGCCTTCCCGCTGATGTACCGAACGGCGCGAGGTGCGTTTGAGGGCGTGGACAAAAACCTGGGCTATTCCGCGCAGACGCTGGGACGCTCCAACACCTGGATCTTCTGGCGGGTACGCCTGCCTGCCTGCAAGCAGGGCATCAGCGCGGGCTGCGTGCTGGCCTTCGCCCGTGCGCTGGGCGAATACGGCGCGACAAGCATGCTGATCGGCTATACGCCGGGCAAGACGGCAACGATCTCCACAACGGTGTATCAACTGTGGAGAACCAATGACGAGAGCGGCGCGATACTGTGGGTGCTGATCAACCTGGCGATCAGCGCAGTGGTGCTGCTTACCGTGAACATGCTGGAGGACCGGCAGAAAAAGGCGGCGATCAAATGAGCTTACAGGTAGACATTAAAAAGCGCCTGGGCAGCTTCACCCTGGAAAGCGCCTTTGAGACGGAGGGCGGCGTGCTGGGCCTGCTGGGCGCGTCCGGCTGCGGCAAGAGCATGACGCTGAAATGTATTGCGGGCATTGAGAAGCCCGATGAGGGACGCATTGTGCTGGATGGGCGAGTGCTGTACGACTCCGCTGCGCATGTGAATCTGCCGCCCCAGAAGCGGCAGGTGGGCTATCTTTTCCAGAACTACGCCCTGTTTCCCAACATGACCGTGCGCCAGAACATTCTGGCGGGACTGCATCGGGAAAAGGATCAGCAGAAGCGGGAAAAGGAAATGCGGGAGGCTGTGCATTTCTTCCAGCTGGATGGGCTGGAGGATCGCCGCCCAAACCAGCTTTCCGGCGGACAGCAGCAGCGCGTTGCACTGGCCCGCATCATGGTCAACAAGCCGCAGCTGCTGATGCTGGACGAGCCGTTCTCCGCGCTGGACAGCCATCTGCGGCTGCGGCTGCAAATTGAAATGAAGGAGCTGCTGACCTCCTTCGGGCGCGATGTGCTGATGGTGACCCATAGCCGGGACGAGGCCTATCACATGTGCAGCCACATTGCCGTGATGGAAATGGGCAGCGTGCGGGTGCTGAAGGAGACCAAGGCGCTTTTCGCAGACCCGGAGAGCATCTGCGCTGCCTCGCTGACAGGCTGCAAGAACATTGCCAAGGCCATCAAGGTGGGGGAATACGAGGTAGACGCGCCGGAATGGGGCATTCACCTGACCACCGCGCAGCCCGTGCGGGACGGCGTGGTCGCCGTGGGCATCCGTGCGCATTACTTCAACACCAAGGCCCAGCAGAACCGCCATGCCGTGACCTATGCGGGGGAGATGGAGGAACCCTTCGAGGTCTCTGTGCGCTTTCGCTGGGAGCATCAGCAGGAGGGTACCGAGCCGCTGCTGTGGCGGGTGAACAAGGATAAGCGCGGACAGGGCTTCCCTGAAGCGCTGGGCGTGGCCCCGGCGAACATTCTGCTGCTGTATGCCTGAGTAAAACAGAAGGGATGAGCGCACATGGAATTGATCGACCTCACAGAGGAGCTTGCGGCAGCCAGCCCGGCGGTGGGCAGCAGTTATCGTGCCGGGGAAACGGCGCAACCTGTGGCGTTTTCCGTGGCGGTGGAGCATTTTCTGGACGTTTATGTGAATGAGCTGCTGACCATGAAGCTGGTGTGCAGCCCATGCGCATTGCCGGAGCTGGTGCTGGGGCGGCTGTACTCCGAGGGGATGATCTCCTCGCTGGCGGATGTGTCGCAGCTGTACCTGTGCCAATATGGCTCCCGGGCGCGGGTGACGCTGACACGGCAGGTGACTCCGGAAAAGCAGCAGGACTTTGTGGAGACCACGGGAACCTGCTGCACGGGCAACCATGTGCTGAACAATGTGTTTCGCACGGGAAGCGCACCCCAGCCGGTCAAGCCCATTGCCTGGGAGCCTGCATGGTTCTATCAGGCGGCGGGGCTGATCCGTCAGGGGACGGAGCTGTTCAACGCCACCCACGGGGTGCATAGCTGCTACCTGATCCGCAACGGCGAGGTGCTGCTTTTCCGGGAGGATCTGGGGCGGCACAACGCGCTGGACAAGGTGATTGGTGCGGCGATGATGCAGGGCATTGACCTGACGGCCTGTGCGCTGTTTTCCAGCGGTCGCCTGCCTACGGACATGGTGGCAAAGGCCATCCGGGCAGGGGTGCCGACCCTGGCCTCGAAAGCGTCGGCAACAGAGCAGGGCATTGCACTGGCAAAGGACTTCGGCCTGACGCTGATCACCTCGGTGCGGGAGGATCGGCTGACGGTAGCAACAGAAGCCTAAGCGCTTCAAAAAAACGCAGAGAGAGACTTCGCAGCGATGCGGGATCTCTCTTTTTTACACATTTTGACAGAAATTGAAAGAAAGAACAAAGAAAAAGTCGAAAAAGCCTTGACAATGTTGGCGAAACGGATAGAATAAAAGTAGATTTACAGGAAATGAAGCTGTGACAGGCATTGCATCTATATTCGAAGCCTGACACAGGAAAAGCTGAAAAGGAGGATAGAACGCGAGGAAACATGGAGGTTTACCGGGCTGCGAAAGAATAAAAAGGAGGGCTTTTCATGAAACGTTTGGTAGCATTTCTTTTGGTGTGCGTGTTGGCTTTTTCTTCAGTGGCGGCGTTGGGGGAAGAGGATGATTCGGTTGTATTCTCACCGAGCGATTTGCTTCTGTTCGCAGATGAATTAGGATATACGACTACGCAGGATTGGACAGGCAATTCGGTTGCAAGAGCTTTGTTTTCCATAGTTGTATATGCTGATCATTTGAGTAATCAGAATGCCTCCAACTCTGACATTGATATTGACTTCATGCAAGACAGCTTTGTCTTTGTCGATGCTGACCAGACTAGCGTAGGCCTTGCCTATAGCAATACAAAGGGTCAATATAGGATCATTCTCTTTTACCCCGATACGAAGCTTGCAGCGTACAGCCGGACGAACACTTTTGACTTCAGTGCTTCGACCATGAAGGCAAGCATAGAGTCTGTTGGATGTACGGTATACACGAATAACTTAGAAGACTTAACAGAAGTTACTAACATATTGGCAGGCGAGTAAAAAAAGGAGGCGCTTTTGATGAAGCGTTTTGTGGCTTTTCTAATGGTATGCGTAATGGCATTCTCCGCCACCATGGCGCTGGCAGAGGCGGACATCAGCATTCCCTTTACGGTGAACCTGGTACCTGGATTGGCTGAGGAGTACAGCTATACAACGCCTATTGACTTTGTAAGCAGCGTCTCTTCACGCGCTATGTTCTCAATTGTTGTCCTTTTGGATTATACAATCTATCTGGATACGACCACAGATGAAAGCGTGAAGAGTGACGTTGACGTAACAACGTTCTTCCCTGACTTTGAAAAGCCAAGCTATGTTTTCTTTTTCCAGGAAAAGGTTGGCGACTTCTTCGCGGAAAATACGGTGGGCTTTGCCTTCTGCGCGCAAGACGGGGAATACAAGGCGCTGACCTATACCGCGGCAGAGAATACAGGCGCGTATTATCCAACGCTCTTTTCACAGCTGGATGGGACGCAAACACGGGATGTGCTGGATATCATGGGCGCAATGGTGTTTGAAAATGACAAGGAAGAGCTGAGCAAGGTAACCGACGTGGTTGTTTCGGCATTCAACGCAAGGTAATCAACACGGTTGTTTCGGCATTCAACTAAAGCAAAACCGCCTGCATCCTGTTTGTCAGGATGCAGGCGGCTTCTTTTTTATACCCGTCAATACCGAATAGCCCCGGAGGAATACAGCACTCGCTGGGTGTCCGCGCCTGCCACGCCGTCGGCGTTCAGGCCGTTCTTCTGCTGGAAGGTGGTCACGGCGGCGACAGTCAGATCGTCATACACGCCCGTGGCTTCCGTCACCATGTAGCCCAGCTGGGACAGCATGTCCTGAAGCTGCACCACCTCGTCACCCTTGTCACCATAGCGGAGGGTGGTGTAATTGGTGTTGGGGGCGTTGGCGCTTACCGCGCTGCCGGAATACAGCACCTTCAGCGTGCTGCTGCCTGCCACGCCGTCCACGGACAGGCCGTTGTTGATCTGAAACTGCCGCACCGCGTCCTTGGTGGTGCTGCCGTAAATGCCGTTGATCTTACCGTCAAAATAGCCCAGCTCATACAGGGCGTATTGCAGGTTGGTGACGGCGGTTCCCTCGTCATATTCCCGCAGGGTGGAGTAGCTGGTGGAGGCGCTGGTGGCGCTGCCGCCGAACAGCTTGCTTTGGGTGGCGGGGCCAGCTTTGCCGTCCACGGTCAGGTTATTGGCCTGCTGAAAGGCCCGCACGGCGGCAACGGTGCCGCTGCCATAGTTTCCGTCCACCGAGCCGGAATAATAGCCCAGGTTTTTGAGCTTCTGTTGAAGCTGCTTCACTGCCGTGCCGGTGGAGCCTTCCTCCAGGGTTACAGAGGAGGAGCTGCTGCCGCTGGAGCTGCCCCCCGAGGAGCTGCCGCTGGCGGTCACCGCGTCGGAGCTGTACAGTGCGTTCAGCGTGGCAGTGCCTGCCTTGCCGTCGGCGCTCAGGCCGTTGTTGCTCTGGAAGGCCTTGACGGCGGTCTCCGTAGCCGCGCCGAAGGAGCCGTCCACGCTGCCGGAAAGGTAGCCGAGTGTCTTCAGACGCTTTTGCAGCGCTCGCACCGCGCCGCCCGTGGAGCCGCTTTCCAACGTCTTGCCAATGGAGGACACGGGGGAGGAGGACTTTGCCGCAGAGGAGGAATACAGCGCCTTCAGCGTGTCAGGCCCCGCGATGCCATCGTCCCACAGGCCAGAGGTCTTTTTCTGGAAGGCCTTGACGGCGGCTTCCGTCGCGCCGCCGAAGGTGCCGTCCGCCTTGCCGTCCATCCAGCCCAGCTCGATCAGGCGGTTTTGCAGCGTGGTGACGCGCTTGCCCGTCAGGCCCACCTTCAGGTAATAATCCCGGCTGAGGTCAGGGGTCGCGGTGGGGCGGGGCGTGGAGGTGCGGCTGGGCGCGGTGGTGGCATTGCTGCCGGAACTGCTGGAGCTGCCGGAATTGCCGGAGCTGGAAGCAGCTACCGCGTTGTCGCTGTAGAGCTTGTTAATGGTGCGCGTACCCGCAACGCCGTCGGCGCTCAGGCCGTTGGCCTGCTGGAACGCAATGACCGCCTGCTCGGTGCCGTCGCCATACTTGCCGTCCACGCTGCCGGAATAATAGCCCAGGGTCTTCAGCCGTTGCTGAAGGGTACGCACAGCCGTCCCCGAGGAGCCGTTGCGCAGCGAGGAGGAGGTAGAGGTCGGCGTAGCCGTGGGCTTAGGGGTGTTGGTGGGGGCGCTGGTGATCACCGTGATGCCGCTGCTGGGCCGCGTGGTGGGCGCAGTGGTGTTGCCATTCTCCGAAGGTCCCCAGCCGGCATTCCAGTCCACCGTTGCCGTAGCATCCGCACCGTTACTGCCGTTGTCAATGCCCGCAGTGCTTTGCGGCGGCGTGGTCGGTGCGGCAGTGGTGGGCGCCTGGGTAGGCGCAAGCGAGTTGAACGGGCGATCATTGGAGCCGACCGTCATGTTCTGCGAATCGTTGGTAATTTGGTCCGGGGGAATATAGCAGCCCGTCATCCACAGGCTGAGCCCCAACAGCGAGGTCAACGCTAGCAGCTTGGCGGTACGTTTCTTATTCATCGCAATCCCTCTTTTCTGTCCCTGACGGCGTTTCCGCCGTGACTCTATTGTACATGCTTTCACAGCCCGGATGCAAGCACTATTTTTCGTTCATTGTGGGAGCTTTTGCCAGCACGGGGCGTGCAGCAGACGCATGCAATAGGAGAACGCGGAAAAATCTGCTTTTCATCCCGAAAACGGCTGGAAAAGTTAGGAAATACAATAAAAATCCCCCCTCCGGGGTCAGGGTCGCCGGAAGGGGGAGGGGAAAGGGTGGAAAAATCAAATGTCGGAGAGGGCTTCGTAGAGCTGCTTTGCATGCTCTGCATCAAAGACAAGCACAGGATCATCCTGATCTTCAAGCTCGATGCCAATCAATAACTCATGACCATCGCTGAGAGCGGCAGAAAAGTCATCCCACTTTCCAAGACAGCCTGTCAACATTTGAAGAAAAGAGTAAGTAGAAGGATTCCAAACAGTTAATTCAGATTTTCCCTGCGCATTTTCGCCAGAAAGGAGAATCTGTTCCTTTTCAAATGAAAAGGACATGATGACGTTAACAGAAGTATCTAAATCATAGCCGGTAGCATCAAGCGAAGTTCCTGCGTCTGTGCCGTTAAGGTACGCCTTAATCGTTTCATACCCTGTCTCTGCCAGACAAGAACTGCACACCAGACAAAGCGCCAACGCCAGAACCAAGCACCGGGCCAAAACCTTTTTCATCCAAAATTCCTCCTTAAAAATCCTTTTGTGCAGGCACCCTGAATGCCTTGAACCTGCTTTCAGCGTACCTGAAAAAGCGCGAAATGTCACGGTATAAATCCGCACATTTCGCGCTTTTCGTGGTACAATTATGAACATTTTGGAGGGTGATGGCTGAACAGGTTGTACTCAAACCCGTATTCGACAAATGCAAATTTACAGCTGCGGCACAAGTTCCTCGAACAGCGCGCGTTGCAAGCCCTCGCCGTCACGGCATTCGGACAGCAGGGAAATCACCGCATCACGGTCCCGCAGCAGCACGGACCACTGGCAATATTTGCCATCCGCACGGAAGGAACCTTCTGGGCCGCCCCAGAACAGATAGCCGTAGCCATAGGGCGTGTCGTTTTCCACCTGCTTGGAGGTGCTGGCTTGCACCCAACCCGCCGGGACAAGCTGCTTGCCGTGCCAGCTGCCATCCTGCAAATAAAGCTCCCCGAAGCGATGGAATTCACCAAGGCTCAGGAACAGTCCGCCCGCGCCGAAGGTGTACCCCAGCGGGTCGCACTCCCAGGTGGGCAGAAAGATGTCCAGCGGCTCAAACAGGCGCGGCATCAGGTAATGCACCAGATCGCACCCGGCGCGGCGCTGCACCAGCACACCTGCCAGATACGGTCCCACGTTGTTGTAGACGAATTTGCTGTTGGGTGCGCAGGTAAAGGGCTGGGCCAGGGAGGCCTTCACCCAGTTCTTTTCCCGCAGCAGCGGGCGCTGTTCACCCATCAGAAAGCCCTGCTCCTGCCCCAGGCACATGGTCAGCAGGTCGCGCACAGTGGCCTGCGACAGATGGTCATTGACCTGCTCCGGCAGTTCATCGGGAAACACATCCACCAGCCGTTCGGACAGGGACAGCAGCCCCTCCCGCTGGGCAATGCCCACCGCACAGGAGGTGAAGCTCTTGCTGGCAGAATACAGGTTGCGGCGGCAGTCCCCCTCGCGCAGATATTCGCCGAGAAGCTGACCGTGCTGTGTAACGCGCACCCCCAGCACGCGCTGGGTCTCCGGGCGGGCGGCAAAGGCGGTAAAATCCATCAGGAGAGACGCTCCCTTCCAGTTGAGATCATTCAGGTTTTGCGTATTCAGTGTAGACCGGGTGCAGGCGAATGTCAATCGCCTGCAAGAAAACATCCCGACGGCATGTCACATGACCGTCGGGATTGCCTTACTCCTTGACCTCCTTGGAAAGCGCCGTAGACCCGGAGAAGGTCAGCTCGTTGCCGTTGGCATCCACACCGCGCAGCGTCACGCGAACGGTGTTCACATCGTTCACGGGGAAGCCGCCCATCGAAGAGCGCGGAGATTCCTTTGTCAGCACGTTGCTGCCATCAAACCACATCGCGACCTGATCGGCCGTATAGCAATCGTTGTATTCCTTACCATTGTCGCCAACAACCGTGATGATCGCCTCGTTGATGGTAAAGGGAACGCCCGCCGTTTCCTCATAGCGGAACTCATAGAACCAGCCCACGCCGCGCTGGAAATCCTTCTCGCTGCGAATGGCGTAGGTGGGATTTTCTGTCGGGGTGATCACAACATTCGCCTGGAGCTTTGTGGGCTGTGCGTTCTGCTGGAACAGCATAACGCCCGCTACAACACATAACAGCACCACGACCAGCACGATGGGAAGCCATACCCGACGCTTCTTCGGGGGATTGGGGGAAGGCTCTTTCGCTTCAGAGGCCTGCGGCGCGGTGTCGCTGGCAGGAGCCGCCTGCGCATCGGCAGCGGGTTCTGCGGTTTCGAGAAAGTCGAAATCCAATACCTGAGTCAAACGCTTGCCGATTTCAATGTCCGGCGTCATTTTGTCGCTCTCCCAGCGGGAGATACTGGTGCGGGAAACGTTCAGCTTTTCTGCCAGCTGCTCTTGCGTGTAGCCCTTGGCCTTGCGGGCAGCGGCAAGCTGCGATCCAAATGTCTCCATACATGCACCCCTTTTCCATGCCTCAATGTTTAATAGTATAGTACAAAGATGAACCATTTTCAAGCGAAAATGCGCAAATTACGCGAAATATGCACAATTTTATAGAATCACTGCACATTAAGACAAAATATGAAAGAAGTTATGCAAAAGTAGGACTCGCCAGGGCATACAAAAACCCCGCTTTTCATCTGAAAACAGACGGAAAGCGGGGCGAAACGCTTCGCTGAACTCACCGTGTATCAAGCATCCGGCGAGTATCGTTCAACATTTTGCTGCAAGAGACAGGACACACAGCCCTTCCCCCGCAAAGCCGATAACCGAAATTACTTCAGCTCCGCGAAGTACTTGATGGTACGAACCATCTGGCTGGTGTAGCTGTTCTCGTTGTCGTACCAGGACACGACCTGCACCTGATAGGTGTCGTCGTCGATCTTGGCGACCATGGTCTGGGTAGCGTCGAACAGGGAGCCGTACTTCATGCCGATCACGTCGGAGGACACGATCTGCTCATCGTTGTAGCCGAAGCTCTCAGAAGCAGCAGCCTTCATGGCGGCGTTGATGCTGTCCACGGTCACGTCCTTGCCCTTGACAACAGCCACCAGGATGGTGGTGGAGCCGGTGGGGACGGGCACACGCTGGGCAGAGCCGATCAGCTTGCCGTTCAGCTCGGGGATGACCAGGCCGATAGCCTTGGCAGCGCCGGTGCTGTTGGGCACGATGTTCTGCGCGCCGGCACGGGCACGACGCAGGTCGCCCTTGCGCTGGGGACCATCCAGGATCATCTGGTCACCGGTGTAAGCATGCACGGTGGTCATGATACCGCTCTGGATGGGATAGGTGTCGTTCAGGGTCTTGGCCATGGGGGCCAGGCAGTTGGTGGTGCAGCTCGCGGCGGAGATCACCTGATCCTCGGGGGTCAGGGTCTTCTCGTTCACGGAGAACACGATGGTCTTCAGATCCTTGCCAGCGGGGGCAGAGATGACGACCTTCTTCGCGCCGGCGGTGATGTGCGCCATGGCCTTGTCCTTGGCAGTGTAGAAGCCGGTGCACTCCAGCACGACGTCCACATCCAGCTTGCCCCAGGGGCAATCCGCAGCATTCTTCTCGGCGTAGATCTTGATCTCCTTGCCGTCGACGATGATGCTGTCCTCGGTGGCGGACACGGTGTGCTTATGCTCACCGATGCGGCCGATGTAGGAGCCCTGCGCGGTATCGTACTTCAGCAGGTGAGCCAGCATGGCGGGGCTGGTCAGGTCGTTGATGGCCACTACCTCGTAGCCCTCAGCGCCGAACATCTGACGGAAAGCCAGACGGCCAATGCGGCCGAAACCATTGATAGCAACTTTAACGGACATTGGTAAAACCTCCTTATAAAACTGCATGGGTTTCCATCCCATATTGTACTCACTTTCTCCAGTTTTTGCAAGCCCTTGCGGCGGGTTTTCTACAAGGAAATTGTGATTTTTTTCTCAAATATGGAATTTGTCCCAGCGCACCTTACAGCTTATCCTGCAATTTATGCCAAAGCGCTTCCACCTGCCGGATGGCGCGGTCTACCTGCGCCCGTGCATCCTTGATGCGGGACTGCATCAGCCAGTCCGCCAGCGCACCGTCAAAGAAAAAATCCGCGAAGGAGAGAAAGTCGCCCAGCTCAATATTGCTGAGATCGGCGGGGTCCACATCCCGCAGTTCCTTGGCAAAGGCTTGCAGGGCTGTGCGGGCGGCGGCAAGGTCATCGTTGGCCTCCCGCATGCGGTGCTGCTTCATGGCGGTGAACAGGGGGCCGCCGCCCAGCAGGTCGGCAATGCCCCAACTGCGGGCGCTGCCCAGACGCTCCTGCGCCCGGTACAGCGCCGTCAACGCCCGGTCGGCAGCGTCCATGGCTTCACGAATTTCGTCAGCTTGGCTCATCATGTGTTCCTTTCTAAACGTTATCCCCGGGTCACTTGAAAACGCGCGGCAAGAAGCGGGTCACTCTGGAAGCTGGTGCGCTCCACCGCCCCCAGATAATCCTTGCCCAACAGGTTGAAGAAGTCTCCGCTGATGTTCAGCGCAGGCAGACGGCCTACCAGCTTGCCATCCTCCATCAGATAGGCCAGCTGCACGGGCGAGGCGAAATGCCCGTCCGGGGTCATGTCGCCGCCAGTAAGCGTCGCCGCCCAAATGGCCCTGCCGGGAACAAGGTCCTTGACCTCCTGTGCAGTGGGGGCCACATAAAAGCCCGTCAGGCCCAGGCTGGGTACGCCGTCATAGTTGGCGTTGGAGGTCTTGAACGCAGGCAGACCAAACTGTGCCGCGCTCTTTTTCGTGGTCAGCACGCCCGTCAGCACACCATTTTGAATAAAGGGCGCGCGGTAGTCGGGGGCGATCTGTCCCTCGGTGTCAAAGCAACAGGCGTGGAACGCGGTCGCCGGGTTCGCATCGTTCATGAAGCTCAGCTTGTCGGAGAAGATCTTCTGTCCCAGCTTGCCGCTGAGCAGGGACGCGCCGGAGACATACATCTGATCCATAAACTGGGTCAGCACGGTACCAAACAGCTCGCCGGGGTCGATCAGCACGGGGCATTCGCCCTCGGGCAGCTCCACAGGGCGGAAGTAAGCGTCATACTGCTCCTGAAACCGCGCCATCATCGCATCGGGATCAAAGCACTTGCCGTCATAGGGGAACGCGCCGTCAAACAGGTTGCCGGAGCCGCGGCACTGAAACAGCAGCCCAATGCTAAGCTCGCGGTTGGAGCAGACCAGGTGCCGTCCCCGGCTGTTGCGGTATTCCGTCCAATGGTGATTTAGCTTGAGCTTGTTGCTGAAGGCGAACTTGGGGAAGGCTGCGTTCATTCGCTCCAGCAGCGCCTGCATGGCGGGCAGAAAATCCTTTTCAGGCAGGATCTCTTCCTCATGAAGCTCTTCCAGCTCCAGGGCCTCGTCCAGCTGGCAGGGGTAGGGGATGCCCTGGGCCAGCGCCGCCACGGCCTGCCTGGTCAGGGCTTCTTCATCCGGCGTACCCAGCGCACCCGCCACGCCGATCTTGCCATCCTGATAGACGCGCACCGTGCCGGCGGTCTCGTCCCGGCGGCGATAGCTGTCCACCTTGCCGGCGGTGACATTCAGGGCGATGGAGCTTGATTGCTCCACCAAAAATTCCTTATCCATTGTCATCATGCCTTTCACATCACTGTACGTTCATGGAGGAAACACGGACATAGGGGCCGCCGAAGCCCACGGGCAGGTTCATCTGCTCCATTTTACCGCAGCCGCCCAGCACGAAGGAAAGCAGCTCCACATCCTTTGTCAGGCCGTCAATGAGATGCAGCGTCTCAAACACGTTGCCGGTCAATACGCTGATCTGCACCGGGTCGCCCAGCTTGCCGTCTACGATCTCATAGGCCACGGCGGGGGCGATGGTGAAGGTACTCATGCCGCTGCCATGGCTGATGGTCTTAATATAGTAGCCCTTCTGAATGGGCGCGATCAGCTCCTCGAAGGTCAGGTCACCGCCCTCAATGTAGGTGGTGGTCATGCGCACGATAGGCTCAAAGGTGCAGTCGATGGCCCGGGCGTTGCCTGTCAGGCCCTCGTCCAGGGCTGCGGCGGTCTGCGCATTGTGCAGCCGTCCCGCCAGCACGCCATTTTTAATGAGGTAATTCTTGCGGGCCTTGGTGCCTTCGTCGTCATAGGGGACGTAGCCGCTGCCAGGCTGCATGCCGCAGTCCACAATGGACAGCATGTCTGCGCCCACCTTTTTGCCCAGCTTCCACTCCTCCCGCATGCTTTCATCGGAAAGCATGAAGTCGGATTCGGACTTATGTCCGAAGGATTCGTGCGCGAACACGCCCGCCGCCATGGGGGACAGCACCACCGGGTAATTGCCCGCGGTGACGGCCTTAGAGCGCCGCATGAAGTCCGCCTGCTCCTGCATGGAGGCCCGAACCTCATCCTTCAGCTTGGTCAGCGCCTCAAACTGCGTTTCGCCGCGGCTCCAGAAGGCGGAAAACTTCTTTTCGCCCTCCACCATGCTGCACCGCAGCGATACGCCGCAGGTCTGGTAATCATAGCTCACGTCCGCACCCAGAGAGGACATGAAGGTGAAGTGGCTGCTGCGGTCCACATAGCTGCCGTGGGGCATGGACATGCAGGGATCCTCCGCCAGCAGCGGCAGGAAGGAGCGCAGCAGCGCATCCTTTTCTGTGGTGGGAATATCCCGCACAGAGCAGTCCACAAAGTTGTTCTCATGGGCGATGCTGCGCTCCAGACGGCGGATAGTGGGATGTTCAAGGATAGCGGGATTCGGGGTCGCCGTGTTGTACAGGCTGTCCAGCACGGCTTGCAGGTCGTTCAGGTCGGTAACGGAGGCGTAATACCACATGGCTCCGTCATAGACCCGTAAAAAGGCGCGAACCTCTGTGCGAACCTTGTATTCCTCCAGCGTACCATCCTGATAGGAGATCTCGGTGGTGAAGCGGTTCTCGGTGCGCACGTCGGCGTAATAGTTTTCGCGAAACTGAACCATGGCAGACCCTCCTTGATCGAAAGCACATTGTTTCCTGTTTGACAAATCCCATTATAGAGGGAAGGGGCTGCAGGTGCAAGAGCGGCAGCGCGGTATTGAAGCAGGAAAATGCGGCTTTTATACATGATGCTCCAAACGGAGCATATACAGCATACATCGCGCGAAGGGCTTTGTCAAGCGGAAAACTGGATAAAAGAAAAAGGCGCCTGAAAAACAATAGAACAAACGGCGAACAAAGCTAAAGCATCATGAAATAAAAAACGCAGATGGAATTGAATGAAAATATAAGTCTATCGGGGATAAGACGAAAGACGAAAAGCAGGGAAAGCACAACAGAGAAAATTTGCAGGCATTTTACATAATGGCTGATAAGGTCATCTGATTGACCATAACGTTTGCAAAAGTAGCGATGTGCGTATTTGTACCATTCAAAACACCAAAATGTTCAGGATTTGAACGTGACTTTTACGCACCGAGTGCCTATCATAAGGGCATCGGGAAGCCGAAGCAGACGACGGAAAGGAGCAAAATTTGGGTGGGATTTACAGCATGTCCAGGTTGGGAATTTCGTCTGCTTTTTTGCAAAGCGTTTGCATGCTGTGACGCTTCAAAAAAGTTTTCCCGGCAGCAAAAAAAAGGGAGCCATCTGTGCGATGACTCCCCGGGGAAAAAGTCTTATTGATTTTCCAGCACCATCATGCGGACCTTCTTGTTCAGCTCCTTGATGAACTGGTCGCGGGGCAGCTGCTTCTGAATGAAACGCTCCAGCAAGCTGCTGATCTGGCTGAAGGTGTCCATGCCGGAGGCATACAGCGGATTGTCGTTCCGGGCGAAGACATGCTCGGCCAAACGCTCCTTGTACAGCTTCGCCGTTTCAGGGGAGACCTCCCAGCGGTAGTCATCCTGATTCGCCAGCAGTTGTTTCATGTAGTCGATGTTGTCCTGAATGTCACGCTTGCTGGCTTCGTCAGCGGTTTCCAGCGCCTTCTCATAGCTGGCAAGCTCGTCGTTCCAGCCGGCGATCATCTCATCGAAGTAGCGATAGGGAATGCCCTCCGCGCCGCTGGTGGTCAGCATCATTTTGGTCGTGTCGTACAGGTTATCCACATAGGATTCCAGCAGCCGAATGGCATCGTCCAGGTTCGCACAGCGGGGATTGATGAAAACCACCGTGGTCTCGGTGCCAACGTAAGGCTCCAGGCCATCCTTCAGCGCCAAAGGCCAGGGCATCGGAGCATCGTCGCCCTCCATACTGGAAAGCATGCCGTAATCCTGACGGAACAAACCGGAGTAGGTCTGGTAGAACTCGTCAAACTCCGCGTCCGTCATGTGGTCGGAGACGATGAAGTTGTCGGTGTGCATCTCGTCCAGGGCGGTCATCAGCTCATTGAACAGGGGGGTGTCGAAGTCCAGGGATTGATTTGTGGCGTCATAGTAGTCGATGTAGCTGTTCATCATCAAGTTGAACAGCGCGGCACGGATGTCCACCGTGCAGATGGGCAGCAGGTTCGCCTTGTCCTCATCATCGATCCATTCATCGTTCCAGCGGGTGATGAAGGCGCACAGGTCGATGTAGTTGGTGGGCAGGTCGGCTTCAGTCAGCCCAATCTGCTCCAGCACCTCGGGGTTGTAGAAGAAGTTCTCGCCGTAAACGTCCACGGGAATGGCGTAGAGCTTGCCATCCTGCATCACGGCGTTTTGCAGCGCGGGATACATGCTGCTGGCAAAGCTCATCAGCTTTTCACTGCTGGACAGGTCGGCGCAGTAGCCCTTCTTCATCAGGTTGGAGAAGCCGTTGCTGTAGCTGTAGGTGATAACATCCACCGCATCGCTGCCGGAGATCATCGCCTGCGCCAGGGAGGTCTGGTCGTTCGCATCCATGTCCGTGTAGATTAGCGGAATGTCGGGGTTCTCCCGGGCAAACTTCCGCGTCAGGGAGGTATCCCAGACATTGGCAAGGGTCAGGGTCTTGGTGGGCAGATAGGCAGGGTCAAGACTGCGGATGGTCACGCCGTAAGAATCCCAGGCGGCGCAGTGGGTGTCGCTCAGCAGCACAAAGCCATCGGAATAGCTGCTGGTGACGAAAGCGACCTTTTGCGGTTCACCGCCCTGCAGGCTCATGGCATACACGGTATTCCGATCCAGGTAATACAGCGTGTCGGCAGCGGCGTTGTAGGCCAGATTGGAAACGCTGCTGTAGTCATCCTCGGCGAAGGAATACAGCACGGTATCCTCCAGCGTGGTCAGGTTGAGGGTGACAAGGGCGGCGGGGATGGAGGACCTTCTATCAGAATCCCACATGGAGGAACGGTACGCCAGCGCAAGGCCATCCTTGTAGGCGGTGATGCCCTGGTAGTATACATCGTCCGAGAAGGGCCGGGTCGTGATCGTGCCGTCCGTCAGGCTGATGGTGTAGAACACGCGCACGCCCTGGTCGTTCTGCCACTGATACCCGTTGGCGTACAGGGAACCGTCCTGATAGAAAACGTTGTCCGGGGCGTTGACGTAGCTGTAGTCCTCCTCGGTGACAAGGAAGGCGGAAGCGTCGATGGTGCAGATGAGGTCATAGCTCATCTGTCCATCAGCGAAGGTGAGCTTGGCGACCTTGCCGCTGAGATAATCGAAGCTGAACAGGTCGGTCCCGTCCGTGAACAGCCGGCCGACGGCCTTGTCCGGGTCCGTGCCAAGCTTCGCCGCGTTCTGCTGCATGGAGTCCAGCCTATCGAAGTTGGTGGCATTGCACAGGTTGGAGGCCAGCAGCGTTGGCTCCGTCTGCCCCATGTCATAGCGGTAGAGGTTGGTGGTGAAATGTCCGGGATTTTCCGTATCGCTCACCATGCAGAGCATGTACAGGCTGTCGCCGATGCTGACGGCGCTGCGCACCGTGTAGGGATTGCTGTCGTCATCCTGCGCGGGGAACAGGGTGGTATCGCCCGGTGCAGCCAGTGCGGGAACGCAGCCAAGCAGCAGGGCAAGGGTCAGAAACAGAACAAGCAATTTCTTCATACAAAAAGTCCTTTCTTCCTTTGGATTTTTCCTGCCTTGAAAAGTCCCTCCACACTATCAGACGAACAAGCAGGGGAAAATGTTGCCAGGGGAAGCGTAACAGTTGTAAATTTTCATCCCGGAACAGGCCGAAAGGCACAGCATCGGTATCAGCGCACAGAGGGGAGGACGGTATGCACATCCTGGAATGGATCTTGGCGGCACTTGCGGGCGGCCTGCTGACCGCCGGAGCGCTGCGCCTGCGTGCGGAGAACCATCTCCGTGCGCACATGGAACGGATAGGCAGCTTTGAAGGCAGCACCTACGCGCAGGTGCTGCGTCGGGCAGGGCAGCCGCCCGGGCAGGTGCGCCGTCTTCCAAACGGCGACCTGCTGCGGACGTGGTACGAACGGAGCTATATGCTGGCGCTTCGCTTCAACGACCGGGACATTTGCATGGGCGTGGAGGAGGAACGCGATCAAGGAGGAGCGTAACATGCGGATCATCATTGACACGGAAATACAGGCGATCATTGTTCCCGATACCTTTTACCAGCAGGTGAACAAGCTCAACGACATCATCACCGAGGCAGGTGGACGCAAGCTGGAATACAACGACTACATCCGCACCTGCTTTGAAAAAGCCTACAACGGCAAGCTGATGACGGCAAGCGAGCTGACCGCTCTTCGCGGCGGAAAGCGCCGCCGGGGCAGGGAGCGCATGGAGGACGAGGAGATGCCTGCATTGCTACAGTTTGGGGCGAGAAGAAAATAAATAATAGAAAAGGTGGGAGAAACATGAGGAAATTCATCGTATGGGTACTGTGTTGAAAATCCGTAAATGATACACATTTAATGAAAAAGAAAGGGACGAGAATTAGCTATGGAAAAATATGATAATAATGTTCTCTTTAACTTAGCGAAAGGCTATTATGCTATTCGGGAACAGGATGATGACGGAGAATTGCACTTCAAACTTACTGCAGAAAAGCAGACCGATGAAGACGGGAAGGTCACTTACAAGTATTCCGCAGGGGTCTGCACTGCACCAGAAGGCAGTGATCCGTTCTCCAAAGAAGATTCTGCAGAGGGCTTTTCGTTGGAGGGCAACATAGAAAATCGATTGATCGTATCTTCAGATGAAATGAATCTCTCGATTTTTAGTGTACATGTCTACAGGCTGTCGATCTGGCTGAAAAAAGAAAATGCAGTGTATGTTTTGAATTCTGGATGGGTAGCACAGCCTGACGAGGATAAGGAGCTAGCCCGATGGATCGAATTTCTGAACCACCTCCTGGCTTCAATGATCATCTGCGGCAATAAGGTAAAGTTAGAAGCATTGACCGTTGATAAAATGTTGGATGAAGTGCAGAAGAGCATTGCCGAGAAGGAGAAAAACAGCTGGATTCCAATTGCTAAACCGCTTGCAAGGCAGCATACACATTTTGATTTTATTCGTACGACCAAGGCAGGTCTGTCCTTCCTCGGCAATTTGATGCCAGTCAATCAAAACGGAACGGAATACTCGTTTATCCCGATTTCTGAACTGACCGAGCATGAATGTACTGATGAAGAAGCAGAGGCGGATGTCCCAGCAGCATCACTAGGTAAAATCTATAAGAAAATCGCGGCTGCAGACACTGCAGACTTCGTTCTTGCTGAGACAGCACACGAAATGGCTGAGCTGTTCCGCATGGATGAGAAGCATTTTGATGCAGGTCATGACCGTGAGCAGGAAATCGAGCATGGCTTAATCCAAAGGGCCGAAACCTATAACGCATTCCGATCTTTTGCATGGACGGTAAACGCCTTTTGCGAAAAAGAGGGAATTGAGCCGGCTGCACTTCCGTTCGGCATTATAAACGAGCTGGTTGAATTTATTTTCAGCCGCAACTGCCTGAATTATACCGCAGACAGCTTTTCTCCCACAATCTGCTCCGGTGATGATCTGCATGTGTATTATATTCCCAATGCTGTTTATGAAGAAGCTCGAGCGCAGCTGCTATCCACTGCAAACGCACAGAAAGGCGAAGAATCGGCAGTTTCTTTTGAAACGGCCTCGTTGGAGGGGCTGCGGAAGGAACTTACTTATTTGTATCCAGTAATTCGGACAATCTATGATGAACTGGAAACATCAAGGGACAGAACGGAAGCCTTGACCGGAGGAGCGGCAGATATTCTCTACGCATGGTGCACAGTTGCCTACGCAGCCCGGCAGCCAGTTTTCACAGAAGATGGCCCCATGAACTGTTGGTGGGAGCACCCCAATCAACAGTCCAATTGGGAACTGGCAATAAAAAAGGAATCATTGGAACGGGCTGTTTCTCAGCGTAAGGAATGGATGAAAAATCATCGGAAGGAATTGTCGGCAGGAACCGCCATCACATTCAAGGACAAACTATTTGTTTTCAGCGGTGTACAGGAGATGGATGAATGGCCGCAGATTCTTCAGGCGCTGCTAGATCGGGGTGGCGTTCAGAGAACTGCAGTTTCCGGGAAAACGGATTATTTGGTGTGCAATCCGTACTATGCCAGCGATTCTTCACTAAAAAAAGTACAGGAGCAGCGCATCAAAGGCAAGAATATTAAGGTCATCCTGCTTGACGATCTCCTGACCGTCTTGCACATGACGGTGAAGACCCCGGAAGAACAGTTGGCTGAACTGAATGCAGAAAAACCCGTTGAGGCTAAACAGAAGCACTTGATGCCTGTGGTGCGACCGGAGAAAATGTATGAAAGCAGCTCCGAGAAGAACATCAAATTAACTTACACGGAAAAGATAATTGCAAAAGGCGACGGATACGTACTTGAGCTTCCTGACAGCTTTGTTGTAGATAAAAAAGCCGAGGATAGGGACTTCATTGCCTATCTTCCCAGTGAAAGCGATCCGAAAGATTATGATCAATCCGAATTTATCATTTTTGCGGGACAAAAGAGCGAGAGTCCTCTCTTTGCTCAGTTCCGAACAACAGCAGAATTCTGTGCACTCGCAAGAGGAATGGCAGCGGCATCCACTGCTCTGTTCCAGGACAGCAAAGTTATAAAATATGCGCGACCGGACATGCCCGGAGTAATTGCTGTCGGATTTGCTAGCGACGCTGTTCACGCAAATGCAATTCTCGGTATTGGCGGACACATCCAAATGATGCGCGTCCAGTTCTCTTGTGCCGAAGGCTACAGCAAGCGGGAATATGAAATAAAATTGACGGAAATCTTTGACCATATGTCACCGACAGAGCCATTGGAGCTTCTCAAGCAGTTAGACGACGACTCCTTTGCGAATATGTCGCTGAGCAGCTCTACCGTGAATGAATGGGTGCAGTGTGTAAACGACTATGTTTCACATTTATCTATTGCCCGTAACCTTGAGCAGAAATTCCTTGTAGATGCTTTTCAGGAAAAGCAGAGTTCCGGTCAGGCTGATTTGGAGCAGCTGAAAAAGGACCTGAAAGCAATGCTGAAGGATATCAGCCGCAGTTGTGATGAGGTGCTAAGAAAGGCAGAGGTAATCTACACTGTCAAGAGAGTACAATTTTCACAGGCAGCAGTGCTTGCAAAGATGGAAAAAGCGCTTAAGGAGCTAATCAATCTTGCCAACCAGTATGTCGAGCTTGACGACGAAAAGATTGAGGTCAGTTCCCAATATGCGGCATCAGTCAAGGCAAGACTAAAAAAATCAGCATATGAGGCGGTTACGGAACTGTTGGAGGTTGAAGCATCCAACCTGACTGAGGCACATAAGCGTATACTCACAGATGCGCAGGAACAGGCTAAAACGCTCAGGGAGCAGAGAGAAAAAGAGAAGCTCAAAGAAAAGCAACGTAAAGAGGCTGAAAAAAAGCAGTATGAGGCCGACTACGCCGCATGGAGTGCAGCATGCGATGAGATAAAAGCACAAAGATCAGCTCGTGTTGCGGAGGAGCTTGCAGTGGAGCGAAAACAGCTGGAAAAAGCGGCGAAGATACAGCATGACGCTGTAATTGCTGCAAATCAGAAAATGCTGTTGAAGCAGGAGAAACGAAAGTCGGATGCTGAAAAAAAGCTGGCAGCCCTAGGCTTTTTCAAATTTCGTGAGAAAAAGGCACAGAAAGCGGTCATTGAGGATGCCCTGAGGCAGCTTGGAACAGCAAAGGCGGCTATTTCCGAGGCGGAAAGCAAATATAAAATTGCTCTGGTAAATGCACCAAGCAAAGCACAAGAAAAAGAATGCACCTTGAAAAAGGCAGTCGAGCAGGAGCTTCCCCTTCCTGCGGAACCCGAGAAGCCCGCCTTTATGAAGCTTCAGAAACTTCCCCTTCCTGCGGAACCCGAGAAGCCCGCCTTTATGAAGCTTCAGAAAGCTGCAGCACAGACGGGTACTGATGCTTTCGTGCAGGCCATTTTGGACAGGTTATCTGACGGTGAAGCGTATACAATCAGTGAGCTGATAAAGTCTGTTCCGGAACTCGCAAACCTGAGTAACCAACAGGTAGCCGCCATCATGCGGATGATGGAGCAATCCGGTAAAGTTACTACGGAAGTAATACAGCGCAAGAGGTATTTCTCGTTGCGCTAGGACATAGCATTTAACTTTTTTACTTAATACTCCAAGCCAATGTAACACAGTTGCAATTTGAATGATCGCGCAAATACTGTTGCCCTGTTAGAAAATCGCAAAAGAAAAGTCCCACGCTGCATTCGATTGAACGCAGCGCGGGACTTTTTCATGCTCCCTGGGAAAGACTCATTACTGGATCTCTACGAACACAGGCTTGCTGTTCTTGGCGGTAGCTGCCTTCACAACAGTCCGAATCGCCTTGGCGATACGGCCCTGCTTGCCGATGACCTTACCCATGTCCTCAGGAGCCACGTTCAGCTCCAGGATCACGGCCTCAGGACCCTCGGTTTCATGAACAACTACCTGATCGGGATGATCCACCAAGGACTTCGCCACAAAGGTCACAAGTTCTTGCATGGCTGTTCCTTTCTGTCAGCTGAGGAAGCGGCCGATTACTCGATAACGCCGGTCTTCTTCAGCAGCACCTTCACGGTATCGGTGGGCTGCGCACCCACGCCCAGCCAGTACTTGGCGCGCTCGCCGTCCACCTTCACCTCGGCGGGGGCAGTCATGGGGTTGTAGTAGCCGATCTCCTCGATGAAGCGGCCGTCACGGGGGCTGCGAACATCGGCAACGACCACACGGTAGAAGGGGTTCTTCTTCATACCCATACGCTTCAGACGAATCTTAACAGACATTGAAATTTCCTCCTCGTATCTTTTCAGGGATGGTTGTATATGGAAATCCTAAATGTAGGAGTCCACGCAGTGCTTACCGGAAGGGGATGCGCATTTTCTTGCCCTTGCGGTTTGTCATGGCCTTCATCATTTTCTTGGCCTGCTCAAACTGATTGATGAGCTGGTTCACGTCCTGCACCGTGGTGCCGCTGCCTGCCGCAATGCGCTTGCGGCGGCTGGCGTTCAGGATGCCGGGATTCCGGCGCTCCTTCGGCGTCATGGAACGGATGATGGCCTCCGGCTTCTTCATGGCGTTGTCGTCCACCTGGTCGATGGCTGCCGCCTGATTGCTCATGCCGGGCAGGAGCTTTAGCATCTCCTTGATACCGCCCATTTTCTTCATGGACTGCATCTGCTCCAGAAAATCCTCCAGCGTCAGCTCGGCGTTCTTGGAGCGGTTCGCCAGCTTGTCCAGATCCTTTTCATCAAAGGCTTCGCTGGCCTTATCGATCAGCGTCAGCACATCGCCCATGCCCAGAATACGGCTTGCCATGCGGTCCGGGTGGAAGGGCTCGATGTCCGTCAGCTTTTCGCCGATGCCGGAGAACTTGATGGGCTTGCCCGTTACCGCGCGCACGCTCAGCGCCGCGCCGCCGCGAGTGTCGCCGTCCAGTTTAGTGAGGATCACGCCCTGAATATCCAGCTTATCATTGAATGCCTGGGCCACATTCACAGCATCCTGGCCCGTCATGGCGTCCACCACCAGCAGGATCTCCTGCGGCTTCACCGCTTCCTTGATGCGCACCAGCTCGTCCATCAAGTCCATGTCGATGTGCAGCCGACCGGCGGTGTCGATGATCAGCACATCCCGCTGATAGTAGCGGGCGTACTCGATAGCTTCCTTGGCGGTCTTGACAGGATCCTGCGTACCCTTTTCAAACACGGGTACGTTCACCTGCTGGCCCACCACCTGCAGCTGCTTGATAGCAGCGGGGCGGTAGATGTCGCAGGCCGCCAGCATGGGCTTTTTGCCCTGCTTGACCAGATAGCCGGCCAGCTTGGCGGCCATGGTGGTTTTACCTGCGCCCTGCAAGCCGCACAGCATGTAGATGGTCGGCACACTGCTGGACCAGGTGAGCTTTGCCGTGGTGCCGCCCATCAGGTTCGTCATTTCTTCATTGACGATCTTGATGACCTGCTGGGACGGCGTGAGAGAAGCCAGCAGCTCCTGTCCCACGCAGCGCTCGGTGACCTTCTTGATGAAGTCCTTGGCGACGGCATAGTTTACGTCGGCCTCCAGCAGCGCCATGCGAACCTCGCGCATGCCCTCCTTGACGGAAGCCTCGGTCAGCTTGCCGCGCCCGGTCATTTTCCGCAGCGCACCCTGTAGTTTTTCACTCAAGCCCTCAAAGGCCATTGCTTTCCTCCTGATCCATTGCCCTCAGCGATGCGATCATCGCCAGTGCGTCGTCATATCGCTTTTCCTTCATGGCCTGCTCGCAGTCGGCAAGTCCCGCCTGCATGCGGGTGAACCGACTTGCCATGCCCAGCTTTTCCTCCAGCTCAAAGAGCTGATGGGCGGCACGGCTGAGCAGGTCATGCACTGCCTGACGGCTGATACCCGCCTCCTGAGCGATCTCGCCCAGGGACAGGTCTTCCTCGCAGTGCATACGCATCACGTCCCGCTGCTTGGGGGTGAGCAGTCCGCCATAAAAGGCGCTGAGCCAATTCAGCTCGATTTTCTTTTCAAGCTCGCCCTGGGCCATGGTGCGCTCCTTTGCTGGTGTAAAGGATTTTCCCTTGACACCTTGTCTATTATACACGCGATGCGGGGAATGTCAAGGGTGGGAAGGGCTTTTTTCTCGAAAAAAGCTGGTGAAAAAGGGAAGTTTCGGATGAGGGGGGAGAGAGTCTGCGTCCTGGGTGGAGAGTGAGGGATTGGCGGCACACGACCGCGTTGGGGTATGTTACTAGAGAGCATTTCGTCCGTCTGCGGACGGACGACCCACTTTGCGCGCGGGCAAAGTGGGCAAAGCCGCCCGGGGGCCAGCCAAATTTTCCATGCAGCTAAGGCTGGCCCCCGGACCCCATGAATGCCTCCAGCCATCGCTCGGATCGGAGCCTTCCCGGGGGGACACAACCGGGCTTTCCTGCGGTTCCGCTCCATGGCATTTCGGCGGCTGACCGTATACAGCCGCCGGAACGCCTTGTCGCTTAGGGCTGGCGTAAGCAGCAAAAGTTACTCGCACTAAAAGCCGCGCCAGCGCCAAAAGCCTCCCCTGAAAGGGGAGGTGTCCCGAAGGGACGGAGAGGTTCCGTCTCCCCCCAAAGTCTCCCTCCGTAGAGGGAGGACAGCCGCCCCCGAGGCGGCAGGAGGATAAACTCACTCGCCGAAACATCACGCAGCCAATATATATCCCGAACCTTCAACAAAAAGGCACGCTGCCCACTCCCGGCCAGCGTGCCTTCTCCATACCCACACTCACAAAATCACCGTCACCGTCGTCCCATGCTCCGGGACGCTTTCCAGCCGCAGCTCTGCATGCAGCAGCTGTGCGGCATGCTTGACAATGGAAAGCCCCAGTCCTGTGCCGCCCGTGGCCTTGGAACGGCTCTTGTCCACACGGTAGAAGCGCTCAAACACCTTCTGCTGATGCTCCTTGGGAATGCCGATGCCGTTGTCGCGGACGCGGATCCGTGCGCGTCCGTTCAGCTCGTCCAGCAGCAGCTCCACTCGTCCGCCGGGACGGTTGTACTTGATGGCGTTGTCCGTCAGGTTGTAGAGGATTTCGCCCAGCAGCGCATGGTCAGTGGTGACCGTGGGTGCGGTGCCGACAAGGGAAAGCTGAACGCTGCGGCTCTCCGCTTTGGGGGTCAGCGATGCAATCGTATCCTGGGCCAGCGCATGCAGATTGACAGGCTGCAATTTCAGTTCCGTGCTGCCCTCGTCCAGTTGAGACAGGCGCAGAATATCCTCCACCAGCGAAAGCATCCGCTTGGCTTCCTTGCGGATAAGGGAAAGAAAACGCTCCTCATCCTCGGGACTGGCGGCAAGGTGGTTTTCCAGCAGCTCGGCATAGCCGCTGATGGTGGTCAGGGGCGTGCGCAGCTCATGGGAAACATTGGCGGTGAACTGGCGGCGGTTGGCCTCGGCTTCATGCACCGCCGTGTCGTCCTGCAGCAGCAGCAGCGTACCCTCGCCCTGTCCCACCCGGCTGGCGCTGATGTGGAAATGGCGCCCCTCCGCGTCCAGTGAACCGTGGGCGCTGTCGGAGGTAGCCAGGGCATGGATCAGGTCTTGCAGCGCCGTGTTGCGGCTGATCTCCAAAAGGGTAATGCGTTCCGGCAGCGGCTGGGGCGCGTCCAGAATGCTTCGTGCCGCGCCGTTCATGGTGATGACGCGCTGCTGGGGATCGAGGATGATCAGCCCCTCCTGCATGTGGGCAAGCAGCGCTTCCTGCTCGTCCCGCTGGCTTTTCAGCAGGGCAAGCTGCCGCTGATTTTCCTTCTGCTGAAGGTCAAGCCGGCGCAGCAGCGGGGTCAGTTCTTCATAGCAGTCGTTGTCCAGCGGATGCTCCGGGTTCAGTGCGATGATGGGCGCGACCAGACCGCGGGTGACCCGCGCGGAAAGCAGCGCCGCCAGCAGCACTGTTACGCCGAGGATCAGCGCCACCCAGGGCAGAAAGCTGGTCAGGATGCTCCATACGGTTCTTTGGGGAGCGGCAACACGCAGCACCCGCCCGTCCGCCATGCGCTGGGCATGGTATACCATATCCTCCACCAGCGTCCCGGAGCTGCGGCGCACAGTGGCGGAGCCATTGGCGCGGGCTGTGACGATCTCCTCCCGTGTGCCGTGGTTTTCCAGTGATGCGGCGCTGGCATAGTTGTCAAAGGCAACGGAGCCGTCCGTGTTTACCAGCGTGACGCGGCGGCCTATTTGCAATCCGGGCAGCACGGCAGCAGCATCGTCCACCGCCTCCAGCATGGAAACGATGGCAGTTGCCTCGTCATCCAGCGAGGCGATGAGCTGCCGCTGCTCCAGCTGATACAGGCCCAGCACCAGCACCGTGGTCAGCAGCACCAGCATGGCGCAGCTCAGTGCCATCAGGCTGCGAAAGAGCTTTTTGCGCATTTAATCCTCCATGCGATAGCCCACGCCGCGCACGGTTTGCAGCAGGGACGCGCCTGCGCCCAGCTTCTGGCGCAGGGTGCCCATGTGTACGTCCACCGTGCGGGTGTCGCCGGGAAAGTCGATGCCCCATACGGTGTCCAGCAGCTTTTCACGGGTCAGCACCAGACCGCGATTGCGCATCAGCGTTTCCAGCAGGTCAAATTCCTTGCGGGTCAGCACCACGTTGCTGCCTTCCACCGTCACCTGGCGGCGGCTGGGATCCAGCGTGATGATGCCTGCCGACAGGGGGGCAGTGCCGAAAGCGGCAGCTCCGCTGCGGCGCTGCACTGCCTTCACCCGGCTTAGCAGCTCCATCACCCCAAAGGGCTTTACCACATAATCATCCGCACCGCTGTCCAGGCCGGTTACCTTGTCCATTTCCGTGCCGCGGGCGGTCAGCAGAATAACGGGGATCTCCCGGGTGGCAAGGTTGTGGCGCAGAAAGTGCAAAAGGCTCAGACCGTCCTCACCGGGCAGCATTACATCCAGCAGCACCAGCTCGGGCGGCTTCTTTTCCACGGCATGGCGAAAGGCCACGCCGTCCTCAAAGCCCTCGGCCTCGTACCCGGCCTGACGCAGGGCGTATAGTATCAGCTCCCGGATGGCAGCATCGTCCTCCACAGAATAGATCATGTCAGTGCTTCTCCTTTATACAGGCCGGTCACGGCGTATTGTACCCATTCGGCAATGTTGGTGGCATGGTCGCCGATGCGTTCCAGATATTTAGCGATCATCAGCATATCCAGCGCTGCCATGGCGCAGCCGGGGGCGTTGCGAAGCTGCTCCACCAGCTCGCCTTTGACGTTGAGGAACAGCGCGTCCACCACGTCGTCCTCCTCCAACACCTGCTGGGCTAATTTTACATCCCGCCGCACATAAGCGTCAATAGCCCGGCGGACCATTTGCCGGGCCTCGGCCGCCATGGCGGGGATATGCTCCGGGGGCGCAAGGTGGGGCGTTTTTTCCAGCATGGTCACCACCTCGGCAATGTCCGCAGCCTGGTCGCCGATGCGCTCCATATCGGTGATCATTTTCAGCGCTGAGGAAACAAGGCGCAGGTCACGGGCCACGGGCTGCTGCATCAGCAGCATGCGCAGGCACAGGGTCTCAATGTCCCGCTCCTGCCGATCGATGGCGGGGTCGGCGGACATGATGTCCCGGGCCAGCGCAAGGTCATGCTGCAGCAGCGCCTCGCAGGCGCCCTCAATGGCATTTTCCGCCATAGTTCCCATCAGGATCATCTCCTGATTCAGCTTTCCCAGCTGTTCGTCAAACACTGAGCGCATCAGCCAAACCTCCCCGTAATGTAATCCTCCGTGCGCTGATCCTGCGGCGCGGAGAACAGCTTTTCCGTTGCGTCCTCCTCAATGACCTGTCCCAGCAGGAAAAACGCCGTTCTGTCGGAAACCCGCAGGGCCTGCTGCATGTTGTGGGTGACCATGATGATGGTGTAGTCCTGCTTCAGCTGCAATACCAGCTCCTCGATCTTGCTGGTGGAAATGGGATCCAGCGCGGAGGTCGGCTCATCCATCAGCAGTATCTCGGGCTTCACCGCCAGGGCGCGGGCGATGCACAGCCGCTGCTGCTGACCCCCGGAAAGGCCCAGGGCGCTTTGCTTCAGACGATCCTTCAGCTCGTCCCAGATGGCGGCCTTTTGCAGGGATTCCTCCACCAGCGTGTCCAGCTTGGCCTTGCTGCGGATGCCGTGGGTGCGGGGGCCGTAGGCGATGTTGTCATACACGCTCATGGGGAAGGGGTTCGGCTTTTGAAACACCATGCCCACCCGGCGGCGCAGCAGGTTCACATCCGTGTCCGGGGCATAAATATCCTTGCCATCCAGAGCAATGGTGCCGGTGATCTTGCAGCCAGGTACCAGGTCGTTCATGCGGTTCAGCGATTTGAGCAGCGTGCTTTTGCCGCAGCCGCTGGGGCCGATGAAGGCTGTGATGGCGGCGGCCTGCAGGTGCAGGCTCACGTCCTTCAGGGCGTGAAACGTATCGTAATAGAGATCAACGTGCGTCAGGGTAAATTTATCGTGCATGGAGAAGCTCCTTTTCTCAGATGTCGATCAGGGTGCTGTCTGCCTGCTGCGTCCCCAGCGGTTCATCAGCGCGTTCATCAGAAACACAATGACCAGCAGCACCACGGCGGTGGCATAGGCCTCGCCCACATGCAGCCCTTCCCCGGAGAGAACGTACACATGCACGGCAAGGGTTGCGCCGGAGGCTCGCGGGTCAGCCGCGAACTGGGCCACCGTGCCGGAGGTGTAGATCAGCGCCGCTGTTTCGCCCACAATGCGGCCCACCGCCAGAATAATGCCCGCGAGGATGCCATTGCTTGCGGCGGGCAGCACCACTTGCATCACCGTGCGCAGCTTGCCTGCACCCAGGGCCAGGCTGCCCTCACGGTAGCTGTCCGGGACGGCAATCAGGGCCTCCTCCGTGGTGCGCAGAATGAGCGGCAGCACCATGATAGCAAGGGTCAGCGCACCTGACAGCATGGAATAACCCCAGTGCAGGGTGGTCACAAACAGAATCATGCCGAACAGGCCGTACAGGATGGAGGGGATGCCCGTCAGCGTTTCCGCCGTGATCCGCACCAGACGCACCAGGCGGCTTTTCCGCGGCGCGTATTCCACCAGATAGATCGCGCCGCCCACCCCCAGCGGAGCCGCGATCGCCAGCGCCAGCACGGTCATCCACAGGGTATTGAACAGCGCGGGCAGCATGGAAACGTTTTCAGTGGTGTATTGCAGTGCAAACATGCTGGGCTTCAAATAGGGAATGCCGCGATACAGCACATACCCCGCCAGCAAAAGCAGCAGACCGCCCGTAAGCAGCGCCGCCAGCCCGCACAGCAGGCGCAGCAGCAGTGAAAAGGGATGCCGCAGATAGGTGCGTATCAACAGGCAGCCCTCCTTTTGATGGCGGAAAAGAGCAGATTGATCAGCAGAATGAACACAAACAGCACCACGCCCGTGGCGATCAGCGCCTCCCGGTGGAGGTCGGCGGCATAGCCCATTTCCATGACGATGTTGGCGGTCATGGTGCGGATGCCCTTCAGCAGATCGGAGGTGACGCGGGGCTGATTGCCAGCCACCATCATCACGGCGGTGGTTTCGCCGATGGCGCGGCCCACCCCCAGCACAATGCCCGAGGTCACCCCGGAGGAGGCCGCTGGGAGCATCACGCGAAACACGCTGCGCTCCGCCGTTGCACCCAGGGCCAGGCTGCCTTCATAATAGCTGCGGGGGATCTGCCGCAGGGCGGCGACGGCAACATTGATGATGGTCGGCAGGATCATCATGCCCAGCAGCATGCTGGCGGCAAGGATGGACAAGCCCTTGCCGCCAAAGGTCTCCCGCACAAAGGGAACGAGCAGCGTCAGTCCGAACAGTCCGTAAATGACCGAGGGAACGCCCGCCATCAGCGAGACCATTGGCTCCAGCACCTTCAGCACAGGCTTCGGGGCGAAATAGGCGATGTACAGCGAGGTCAGCACCGCAATGGGCGCACCCAGCAGAATGGCCCCGGCGGTGATATACAGGCTGCCCAGGATCATGGGCCAAATGCCGAAAATGCCGCTGGTGGGCTTCCACTGCTCCCCGGACAGGAAGGACAGCAGGGGAACGCTGCGGAAAAACGGCAGGCCGTTGGCAAACAGAAACAGGCAGATCAGCGCCACGGCAAGGATACACGCACATGCCGCAGCGCAAAAGATACCGTGCATGACCTTTTCTTTCATGCTTACTCCTTGAAAAAGCAGCATAAGGGAGGCGCTTCTCCTGTGAGAAAGCGGCCTCCCTTAGGTGCTTTTTTTACTTTACTTCGCTCCAGTCGGTGATCTCGCCGGTGAAGATGGCCTTCACCTGCTCCAGCGGTAGGGTCTCCACGGGGTTCTCCTGATTCACAATGACCGCGATGCCGTCCATGGCGATGGTGGTGCCGATGAGTCCGGCTTCCTTCTCGCTGTCCTTCAGGTCACGGGAGGCCATGCCGATGTCACAGATGCCGTCCATGGCGGACTGCATGCCCGTGGTGGAGTCGCTCTGCTGCACCTCGATCTCGGCACTGGGATTCACGGCCTGATAGGCCTCTTTCAGCTTCTGCATGACGGGGGTCACAGAGGAAGAACCAGCCACCACGATCTTCCCGGCGACCTGCTTGCCCGCGTAGGCAGGCGCATCGTCCAGCGGAATGTACTTGTTTTCAGCAATGACGGCTTGGCCCTCTGCTGAGAGAATAAAGCTCACAAAATCCTGCGCGACATCGCTGAGACCTTCCTTCACGGTAATGTTGAAGGGGCGGGCCAGGGAATACGTTCCCGCCTTGATGTTCTCGACCGTGGCGTCTACGCCGCCGATCTGCACGGCCTTCACCGTGTCGTTCAGGCTGCCCAGGGAGATATAGCCGATGGCGCTGGCATCTCCGGCGACAGTGGTCATCATGACGTTGGTAGAGTTGGTCACAACGGCTTCCTCAGTGGTGTTATCGACCTTCATACCCTCGGCGTTTTTGGCTTCCACGCCCGTCAGCTCCACGAACGCGCCGCGGGTGCCGCTGCCCTCCTCGCGGGAGACTACGGTGATCTCACCGCTCATCTCTGCACAGGCGGCGCTTGCACCCAACAGCAGCGCCAGTACCAAGCCTACCATCTTTTTTCCAGTACGCATTTTCTTTCTTCCTCCTCTTTCTTTGTACGAGTGGAAGTATACGGTACGGTTGTAATGTCTGCATGGTACAGGTGTAAATCCTGCGTAAAATCAGCCGAGGGCCACGTCCAGCGCCATCATGAGGATAAAGCCCAATAGCGTCCACACGGTGACGCGCGTCCGCTGGGGCGAGGCCTGGCTTTCGGGAATCATTTCAGAAAGCAGCACCCAGAGCATGGCCCCGGCGGCAAAGCAGAGCAGGAAGGGCAGCGCGAATTGCAGCGATGCCGCCAGCGCAGCGCCGACCACAGCGGCAACAGGCTCCACAAAGCCGCTGAGCTGCCCAAAGAAGAATGCGCGGGTGCGGGGCATGCCTTCCCGGCGGAGGGGCAGGGAAACGGCGGCACCCTCGGGAAAATTTTGCAGCCCGATGCCCAGCGCCAGCATACAGGCCCCGGACAGCGCCGCAGCGTTTCCAGCGGCGACCAGCGCCCCAAAAGCAACGCCCACGGCAAGCCCCTCGGGAATATTGTGCAGGGTAATGGAAGCGATCAGCAGGCGGCAGCGCCGCGCGGAGGTATTCTCTCGGCGCACCAGCCCCAGGCGCTTGCACAGGGCCTCGCCCAGCAGAAGGACGGCGCTGCCCGCCACCAGCCCCAGCGCCGCAGTGAACCAGGCGTTCAGGTGCAGCCGTTCCGCCTGGGCAAGTCCTGGCTCCAGCAGGGACCAGAAGCAGGAGGCCAGCATAACGCCCGCGCCGAAGCCCAGCATGCGATCCATGGCCCCAGCGGAAAAGCGCCGGGTGAGCAGCACCGTCGCCGCACCCAGCATGGTGATGAACCAGGTAAAAAGCCCTGCCAGCGCCGCATAGCATAGGCAGTGTGACAGGGAAAACGTCGCATTCGCAATCAAGCGGTATCGCCTCGCTTTTTCTGCGTGCATGCACGCGGATAATTCAGCGTATGCGCAGGATGGGGGAGGGGTGAAAAGAAAAGGGAGAGCAATATGCAGCTGCTTGAAACGGATGTGTTTGCATAGCCTTAGATGCAGCTATCTAATGAGACGATGAAAGGGTGCGAGACTGCAACGTAAAACCTCATCCGTCGCTGCGGCGACACCTTCCCCAGCGGGCAAGGCGCGGCTGGACGGCTGATGTTGCAAAGCTTTCTGCACGGATGGTACAGCTATACGAAAAACGCCCTGAAACGCTTTCACATTTCAGGACGTTTTATGCGGAGAAGCCGGGATTTGAACCCGGGCTGCGGTTAACCCACACTACTCCCTTAGCAGGGGAGCCCCTTCGGCCACTTGGGTACTTCTCCATGTCAAGCAAGTATGAAATTGGCGGAGAGAGAGGGATTCGAACC
This sequence comes from uncultured Clostridia bacterium, assembly GCA_934631985.1. Classification (GTDB taxonomy): domain Bacteria; phylum Bacillota; class Clostridia; order Christensenellales; family Aristaeellaceae; genus Egerieenecus. The sequence continues at coordinate 98,241 of CAKTYE010000001.1, forward strand.
CCCGGTGCCTTTCGACATCACTGGTTTTCAAGACCAGCGCCTTCAACCGCTCGGCCATCTCTCCTCGGTGCGAACCAGCGAATAAGAGTATACCATGCTGACGGGGGTCTGTCAAGATATTTTTCCATATTTTCTGATTTTTATGCGGACAGGCGCATAAGCCCGGGGAAGCAGGCGGACAAAAGCGGCCCCGAATGGAGATGTTTCTCCATTCGGGGCCAGACAGGACTTACTTCACATCCTTGACGCGGGAGACTGTGATCTCCACACGCTGCTTGCCAGCCTTGCGGCCCAGCGCATCCGTGCCGTCCAGATAGCGGACGATGCGCACGGTATCGGGATCCTCGGCGGCAATGTCACAGTAGCCGTATTTCAGCACATTGGAGGCTTTTCGGGCAGTCAGCTGGTCTGCCACAAAGGCTTGCAGCGCCTTGTCCTCATGTCCCCAGGGGAAGGGACGGCGGCACCAGGGATCATGACAGCCGGTCATGCCCACCTCATCACCGTAATAGATCGTGGGATTGCCGGGCAGGGCGCACAGCAGCTCCACGCAGCGCTTATAGCGCTCCACCGCCAGTGCGTATTCCTCCTTCGTCAGGGTCACGTCCCGCTGCGCGGCCTTGGGCAGGTCGGCGCATTCCTTGCTGCCCAGCACATTCAGCACGCGCACCCGGTCATGACTGCCGACCAGATTCATCAGCGCATAGCGGAACTGCGCAGGATACACCTCTGCCTGATGCCGCACCAGACGCACCAGTGCAGCCGCGTCGGTCTTGCCGGTCATGAAGCTCAGGATGGCCTCCCGCAGGGGGTAATTCATCACGCTGTCCAGGGTCTCGCCGGTGCAATAATTGCGCATGACGCCATAGGCGACCTTATTGCTTGCGTCCTCCCACACCTCGCCCAGGACAACAGCGTCCCGGCGGGCGCGTTTAGCGGACACGCGGAGCTTGGAAAGGAAGTCCATGGGCAGCTCGTCCGCCACGTCCAGCCGCCAGCCGCAGCCGCCGTGATGGAGCCAATAGGGAACGACGCCCGTCTTGGGCTTGAACATGAACTGCTGGTAGTCCTCGTTCTCCTTGCACACGGCGGGCAGGGTGGTGATGTCCCACCAGCTTGCGTAGTCATCGGGAAAGTGGCGGAAGGTATACCAGTCATACCAGGGGGATTCCTTGGACTGGTAAGCGCCCACGGTATCGTAGGTGCCGTAGTGGTTGAAATAGCGGCTGTCATCGCCCGTGTGGGAGAACACGCCGTCCAGCATCATGCGGATGCCACGCTCCTCGGCTTTTTTGCACAGGGTCTCGAACTCCTCCTGGGTACCCAGCAGGGGGTCGATCTGCATATAGTCGCCGGTATCATAGCGGTGGTTGCTGTGAGCACGGAAGATGGGGTTCAGGTACAGCACGGTCACGCCCAGCTTTTCCAGATAGGGCAGCTTTTTGGTGATGCCTGTCAGGGTGCCGCCGTAGAAGTCCAGCTCCTTAGACTTTCCGCCGCGGGGATCATCCATGGGCAGCAGGTCTTCGTTCCAGTCTGCATGGATATAGCGGTCGGTACGGTCGTCCACGGCCTTGGTAGGCGCGCGGAAGAAGCGGTCGGGGAACACCTGATAGATATTAGCGCCCTGGAAGAAGCCGGGGGTTTTGAAGCCGGGCTTATAGATGGTAATCTGGTAGGATGCCACCGCGCCGGTTTCATAGACCGCGCCCTCGCCGCCCAGCTGGTCGAAGGCATTGCCGTAGCGCAGCGTTTTGCCGTCCTTCTGGGTCAGCACGAAGTCGTACCACAGCCAGCCAGGTTCCTCCGGCGCGGTGATCTCTGCCGTCCAGGTGCGCTCTCCGTCAAACGTCATGGGGATGAGCTTTTCTTCTCCGTTCCAGGTGCGCAGTGCAACCTGCTGGCTTTCGTCAGACAGAAACCGAATCGTAATGCGGCTTCCCGCAGGGGCAGCCCCCGCAGGTTCCCGAAAAAAAGCCTCATGGGAATTATGCAAAAACATCAAATCATCCTATACAAGCGTATTTGGTGATTGCGAGGGAGTCTGCTTCTGTGCCAGAAGCACCTCCCTCGCGCTCCCACCCGAAGACCATAGGGGGGATTTTAGGAGCATGGGTTCCCTTGCTGCGCTGGACGGGATAAGCGTGAGAGAACGAAGCGGTTCTCTGTCTATCGTCCTTCGTGTTGCAGGAAAGCAAGCAACCTATGCCCACCCCCGCTGCTTTCCGGGAGGGGTGCGGGGAGGGGCCTTTCTTAGAAAGGTCGTCTCCCCGCCGTCTCTCATCCGTCACTTCCGCTTCAGCGGCTTGAGGTGCCAGATGTTGTCGTTGTATTCGCGGATGGTGCGATCCGAGGAGAACACGCCGGACATCGCCGTGTTGGTGACCGCCATTTTGAGCCACTTGTCGCGGTTGGCGTAGTCGTCGTTCAGGCGGCGCTGCGCCATGGAGTAGGAGCCGAAATCCTTCAGCACGAAATAGTTGTCCGCCATGGAGCCGTAATCGCCCAGCAGCAGGCTGTGGTACAGCGGCTGAAGCGTGGTCGCGTTGTCGGGGAACAGCGTGCCGTCGATCATCTGCGTCATGGCAAGGCGGATCTCCTGATTCGTCTCGTAAATCTGCATAGGGTTGTAGGTATGCTCGCGGTACATGTCCTGCACGGTGTTGGCACGCATGCCGAAAATGTAGATGTTGTCCATGCCGACCTGCTCGCTGATCTCCACATTCGCGCCGTCCATGGTGCCGATGGTCACCGCACCGTTCATCATGAATTTCATATTGCCGGTGCCGCTGGCTTCCTTGGAGGCAGTGGACAGCTGCTCGGAGACCTCCGCTGCGGGCATCAGCATCTCAGCGGTGGAGACGTTGTAATTCTCCAGGAACACCACCTGCAGCATCTTCGAAGCCCGGGGATGCTTGGCAATCAGGTCGCTCAGGGCGTTGATGAAGCGGATGATGAGCTTCGCACGGTAGTATCCGGGGCTGGCCTTCGCGCCGAAGAAGAACACGCGAGGCTCCATGGTGAAGGTGGGATCGTTGACGATGCGGTTATACAGCACCAGGATATGCAGCGCATTGAGCATCTGTCGCTTATATTCGTGCAGACGCTTGGCCTGTACATCGTAAATGAAGCTGGGATCCACCTTGATGCCCTGGTTCTGCCAGACCATCTCTGCCAGGCGTTCCTTATTATCACGCTTCACTGCGTCGAACTTTTCGCGGAAGGCCTTATCATCCGCGAAGGGCTTCAGCTGCTCCAGCAGCTCCGGCTCGTGATACCACTTATCGCCGATGGCCTCGTTGATCAGCTGGGTCAGTTCGGGGTTGCAGCCCATGAGCCAGCGGCGGTGGGTGATGCCGTTGGTGATGGCGCTGAACTTCTCGGGCATGATGCTGGCATAATCATGGAAGGTATCTTCCTTCAAGATCTCGCCGTGCAGCTTGCTCACGCCATTGATGGAGAAGCTCATGGCGATGCACAGGTTCGCCATGTGGATCTGGTTATAGGCGATGATCGCCATGGAGCCGATGCGATCCCACTGACCGGGGAAGTAGTTCCACAGCTTGGCGCACAGGCGGCGGTTCATCTCGCACAGAATCTGATAAATGCGGGGCAGCAGCTGCTTGACCATTTCCTCGGGCCACTTTTCAAGGCTTTCCGCCATGATGGTGTGGTTGGTATAGGCCACGGTGTGCTGCACGATGTAGGCGGCTTCGTCCCAGCCAAGGCCTTCCTGGTCGATGAGCAGGCGCATCAGCTCGGGGATCGCCAGGCCGGGGTGTGTATCGTTGATGTGGATGACCACCTTTTCCGGCAGGCGCTTGAAGTCATTGCCGTACATCCGCTTGAAGTCCTTCAAGATGTATTGCAGGGAGGAGCTGGTGAAGAAATAGTGCTGCTTCAGGCGGAGCAGCTTGCCCTCGTAATTATTATCCTCGGGATACAGCACCTTCGAAATGGCCTCCGCCAGCTCACGCTCCTCGCTGGCTGCCACATAGCGGCCCTGACCAAAGGCAGTCAGGTCAATGCGCTGGGGGCTGCGCGCCGACCACATGCGCAGGCTGTTCACCGTAGCAGTGTCATAGCCCACGATCGGCACGTCGTAGGGAACAGCCTCCACGGTGTGGTAGTCCTTCAGGATGAACTTCTGCACGCCGTTTTCCACGACCTCATCCACATGACCGTTAAAGTGGACCTCGCAGGCGTCCTCCATCACGGGCATTTCCCACACGTTGCCGTTGCCCAGCCAGTTGTCGGGCAGCTCCACCTGCTGACCATCCACGATCTTCTGACGGAACAGGCCGTATTCATAGCGGATGGTGCAGCCCATGGCGGGCAGGTCCAGGCTGGAAAGGCTATCCAGGAAGCAGGCTGCCAGACGGCCCAGACCGCCGTTGCCCAGGCCGGGTTCCGGCTCCTCCACCAGAATGTCCTTGATGTCGATGCCCAGCTCCTTCAGGGCCTGGGTATACACATCGGTGGAGACCAGGTTCAGCATGTTGTTGTACAGGCTGCGGCCCATCAGAAATTCAACGGAGAGGTAATACAGGCGCTTGGCATGGCTGCTTTTGCGCTCATCACGGGCGATCATCCACTTTTGCATGATCTGGTCGCGGACGGTGGAAGCAACGGCCTTGTAGAGCTGCTGCGGAGTCGCTTCGCCCACGGTGCGTCCATTATAGCGCTGTAGCTTGCCGATAATGGAATGCTTGATCGACTCCTTATCAAAGGATGTAGTAGGCATGGGGTTCCTCCTTGCTTATTTGTAAACAAATGGAAATTGCAAAATGTGCATCAAACAGTATAGCATAAATCGCGGAGGATGACAAGGAACGGCATGAGGCGGCAAAAAGCGACAGGAGGGAGGGAAAATAGATGATTATTTTTCTATAAAAAAATTAGTCAACAAGCATTCTAATCGCGTGATGTGCGTAGAGATCACTCAGGGAAGTAGCTTCTGACAAATTTAACTTGAAGAAGTTCGTTGCATATGTTATGCTTTTAGCAAGTTCAGATGACAATGTGTAATTCACGAGGAAATATATGTGGAAGAAAGCTATCAAGGTGATTTGCGTAATCTTGTTGATTCCCATGCTGGGGGCTGCGCTGTTGCTTGGCGGAGCATATATACACGGCAAAATAATGCATATAAGACAAGAAAGGACGGTCGTATCCATATTAAAGACACATGAGCGTGAACTACTTGAAATCATTGAAGAAAACGCTTCAAATGATGCGGACGAAAATGGGCTAAAGCACTTCCTTTATGCTGATCGAGCTAAAGTTGTGACAGCACCAAAGTTGGAGCAGTTGGGCTTTGAAAAGCTAATTTACACAAAAGATGCTTTCTTTTTTCAAATGCCCTATGATAGAAAATTCGGAAGCTGGGTTCCCTGCGGACTACTGTATTGCAATAATGTAAGTGTTCTTGACCCTTGGGAAAAAATGACTTCGCTAAGCGAAAACTGGTACTTTTATTGGGAGCCATAAAGGTTTATCGGCTGGTTCAACTGACCCTTGCGCCTCTGCCAAATTTTCAGGGCGGAATTTGAAAAAAGTGCTTGCAATTTGCAGGAGGACCTGCTATAATTCCATCTTGGCACATCCTTGCGCCGTGTATTGCCGCGGCGCCATACGTCCATGAGGAGGTGAAAGGTAATGAATAGGTATGAACTGACCTACATCATCGACACCGGGCTGGAGGAGTCTGCTCGTAAGGAGCTGATCGAAAAGATCTCTCAGCTGATCGCTGCGAACGGCGGCGAAGTGGAAAAGGTCGATGAGACTTGGGGCAAGCGTCGTCTGGCCTATGCGATCAACTACAAGACCGAGGGCTGGTACGTTCTGGTGACCCTGAAGGGACCCGCTGCGCTGCCTCGCGAGATCGAGCGTAACATGGGCAACATGGAAGCGATTCTCCGCTATCTGTTTGTCAAGCTGGAGGAGAAGCGCAGCAATGTGAAGCCCCGTCCCGTGCGCGTGGCTCCCGTTGTGGAGACTGCCGCTGAGGCTGCTCCCGCTGCGGAGACCGCCGAGACTGCTCCCGCTCAGGCCGAGTAAGGTTTTTGAGGTGGAAGCATGAATAAGATCATTTTGATCGGCAACCTGACCAGAGACCCTGAGCTGCGCACCACGCCCTCCGGCGTAAACGTTTGCGATTTCACCATCGCGGTGAATAAGCGGCGTTATGGTCAGCAGCAGCAGCAGCAGTCTGGCGTGCCGCAGAGCGACGCGGATTTCTTCCGCATCACTGCGTGGCGTCAGCTGGGTGAAAACTGTGCCAAGTATCTGGCAAAGGGCCGCAAGGTCTTTGTGTCCGGCCCGCTGAGTGCCCGGACCTACCAGGCAAACGATGGCACCACCCGCGTTTCTCTGGAAGTCACTGCCGATGATGTCGAGTTTCTTTCCAGCCGTGCTGATGCTGAGGCAATGGGTGCTTCTGCTCCTGCCAACAATGCGGGCGTTACGGCACAGAACAGCGGTTTCACCGCTGTGGAACCCGACGAACTGCCGTTTTAACGCTTGATCGTAAGGAGGGAATCCAATGTCTGAAGAACGTGGCGAAAGAAGACCGCGTCCCCGCGGAGGCCGTCGGCCCCGTCGGAAGGTGTGCAGCTTCTGTGTGGATAAGATCGAATACATCGACTACAAGGACATCAACCGTCTGCGTCGTTTCACCAACGAGCGCGGTAAGATCCTGCCCCGTCGTATGAGCGGCAACTGCGCCAAGCATCAGCGTCAGCTGAGCGAGGCCATCAAGCGCGCCCG
>CAKTYE010000002.1 GCA_934631985.1 uncultured Clostridia bacterium
GTATAACATAGGTTTATAAAAAAATCAAACAATTGTTCGGACGAATTGCAGTTCCGCCTGAAATATGCTATAATAACCATAGCAAAAGGAGGCGAAAAGCGATGGGGGAGCCTAAGATGTGCGTGCTCTATGATGATCGCGTCTGCAATGGGTGCGGCGAATGTGACCGCTGTGACCTTGATCCCAATAAAATTTGTGATAACTGCATGAAGTGTGTGAACGGTGATGCAGAATATCGCGCTATTGCCGTGGATCGCATTGAACTGGAGCAGGAGTTCGAGCGGGAACAGACAGAAAAATAAAGAAAGCCGATGGCTTCTGTGCTACATGTGATGCACAAAAAGCTGATCGGCTTTCTTTTTTATGTTTCCTCCGTATCCTTATGAAGAAAAACCTCTGTTTCCTCTGGCTTTTCCTCGGGCGCAGGCAGATGCACATGCTCCGCTGCCAGTCTCCGGCGGGAATCCGTCATGTCTGCATAGTGCTTGCGCGTCGTATCCACCGAGGTGTGTCCCAGCACGTCCGCCACCAAATAAATGTCGCCTGTGGCATGATAAAGATTGGTGCCGAAGGTACTGCGAAGCTTATGTGGACTGATACGCGGTTTCAGCGGTGCAGCATAGGCCGCATATTTCTTTACCAGCTTTTGAATAGAGCGCTGGTTCATCCGCTTACGCTGCAAGCTGAGAAAAAAAGCATGCTCATGTCCAGGCAAGGCGACAATTTGTTCGCGCTGCACCAAATAGGCCTGAAGTGCGTCTGCAACCTCGTGTGGAAAGTAAAGCACCACCTGATTTCCGCCCTTGCGTGTTACCAAAAAGGCATTCTGTGAGAAATCCACATCTTCCAGATCAAGGCCCACGCACTCAGATACACGAATGCCTGTTCCCAGGAACAGCGATAACATGGCAAAATCCCGTGCAGCGGTCAGTTTATGATACTTGGCCTGACCCTTCGTCATGTTCTCGCCAGTTTGAGACAACTCCAGCATTTTCTGCATTTCATCCATGTTCAGCCGCAGAATGGGCTTCTCATGGATTTTCGGCAGCTCTACCAGCTGGCTGACATTGGCGGATAGCCGCATGCTGCGGAACATATAGTCGAAATAGGAACGGATGGAGCATAGCTTCCGCTTGACGGCAAGCTCATGGTTGACGGTGGGCTTGCAGGGCGTACCATCGGAAGCCTCGCTGGCATCCTGCTTGTAATACAGCGTAAGATATTCCGCATAGTCTTCCAAATCCTTTTGCGTGATCCGACCAATATCTTCATCTGTAAACTGCGTCAGCGGTTTTTCAGCAAAAGCAACGCGCTCCTTGGTCAGATAATGAAAAAATGTGCGCAGGTCAAGCGCATAGGCCAGGCGCGTAAACGTGCTGGTCGTCATGGCAATGCCGCGTAGAAATTCCGTGCAGGATGGCGGCAATTCTTTTGTGATACAGCGAATTTGTGCGATACGCTGTTCATCCACGGCAGCACGGTAGCTTGAAGCAGCCATAATCTCTCCTTTTCGATGCGGGTATACTCAACTATTCGTGAAACTGTAGTTTAGCGAATAGTTGGAGCTGCCTGGATAAAGGGAAGCCCATGGCTTCCCCTCCAGCACGGATTCACTCCGTAATCTCATGCGGCGTGTTGATACGGCGAAATTCATCGATGGCAGCACGCGCCAGTTCATCACAGCGATTGTTTTCAGGATGATCACTGTGACCTTTGACTTTGAAAAACTGCACGTTGTGTTTTTTTGTCAACGTAATCAGTAGCCACCATAAGTCCTGATTTTCTACAGGCTGACCAGCCGCATTTTTCCAGCCGCGTTTTTTCCAGCCGTCAATCCAGTGATCCTGAAACGCCTGCACCAGATAGTTTGAATCCGAATACAGCTTCACATCGCATGGCTCTTTCAGCGCACCCAAGGCGCTGATGGCAGCAAACAGCTCCATACGGTTGTTCGTTGTGCCAGCCATATAGCCGTTCATTTCCTTGCGGTGCGGGCCAAAGACAAGAATGGCTCCCCACCCGCCTGGCCCGGGATTGCCGGAACACGCGCCGTCCGTATAAATCTGTACCTGTTTGCGCGGTGCGGTTGACACTTCCATGGAGCTACCTCCTTATTTTGCCATTTGGCGTGATTTTTCAGCACAGGCAGCCATTGCATCCATGACAATGCCGCGAAAACCGTGACGCTCCAGCGACGCAACAGCCTCAATTGTTGTGCCAGCTGGAGAGCAGACCGCATCCTTCAGCACACCAGGATGCTCACCAGCTTCCAGCATCATTTTTGCAGTACCCAGCATGGCCTGTGCCGCCATTTCATAAGCCGTCTTGCGTGGAAGTCCTTCACGAACAGCCGCATCTCCCATGGCTTCCAACATCATGTACAAATAGGCAGGACTGCTGCCACTGACGGCAATTACTCCATCAAACAGGCGCTCCGGCACCAGGACTGCACGTCCCACGGCAGAGAATATCTTCATGATGAAGGCCAAATCAGCTTCCGAGAAATCATGCTCAGCGCAGATCGCGGTCATGCCCTCCCCTACCTTCACAGGCGTGTTCGGCATAGTCCGCAGCACAGTTGCTGCTGTGCCTTCCAGGGCCTTGTGCAGCATGTCCATGGTCCAGCCCGCAACGATTGAGACAACAGCTTTTCCGGTAAGCTCGGTGCGGATGTCCATCAGCACATCGCCCAAATATTGTGGCTTTACAGCCAGCAATACCCTATCGCTTTCAGCAGCAACGCGGCGGTTATCCAGCGTTACTGTCAGGCCGGGATATGCTGCTGAAAGCTTATCCAGCGTAGCCTGCGTTTTAGCGCTTACGATCACCTGCTCAGGTGATAGCACCCCGCGTGACAATACGCCAGAAAGGATTGCGCTGCCCATGTTGCCAGCGCCGATAAAGCCCAGCTGCTTCACGCTCCCGCACCTCATTCCTTTGGAAATCCCGTTTATTATAGCATGAAAATTCTTCCACCGCAAACCTTTTTCAAAGGCAAAGCGCGGCGAAGGATTCCCCCATCGCCGCGCTTTCTGTTTACAGAATATACCGCCGCATGTCGGCAAGCTTGTTGTCACCGCTCAAATGCTCACGCACATAGTCGCCATTGATCTTCAGCTCAAAAGGGGGCATGTCCTCGTCTCCTGCATTGAAGGAAATATCCTCCAACAGCTCCTCAAACACAGCATGCAGCCGACGTGCGCCGATATCCTCAGCGCTCTCATTGGCATTCCACGCTGCTTCGGCAATTGCCTCAATGGCACTGTCTTCAAAGGTCAACATCACCTTATCCACAGCCAGCAGTGCTTTGTATTGACGGGTCAAAGCATTGTCCGGCTGCGTCAGGATGCGCGCGAAGTCCTCCTTGGTCAGGCTCTTGAGCTGCACATGTACCGGGAAGCGGCCCTGAAGCTCAGGGATCAAATCGCTTACCTTAGAGACATGGAACGCACCCGCCGCAATAAACAGCATATAGTCCGTCTTGACAGGGCCGTATTTCGTGTTCACCGTGCTACCTTCGACAATGGGCAGAATATCCCGCTGAACGCCCTCGCGGCTTACATCCGGGCCGCTGGCGCCCTGCCGGCCTGCAATCTTGTCGATCTCGTCAATGAAAACGATACCATTCTGTTCAGCACGGGAGATTGCCTCCTCCTGCACCGCATCACTGTCAATGAGCTTTTCCGCTTCTTCCTGTTCCAAAATTTTGCGGGCTTCCTTGACCTTTACGTGACGCAGCTTCGTCTTTTTCGGCATCATGCCGCCCATCATATCGCCCAGGCTGATGGAATTGCCGCCCACCTCCAGCGTGGGCGCTTCCTCCACTACTTCGATCTCCAGCTCGCGCTCCTCCAGCTCGCCGCGCATCAGCTGCTGACGAATCTCCTCACGCTTGCCGGAGAGCTTTTCCTGCTCCTCCTGATTCGGCTCCTGCTCCTTCTGCTTGCCCAGCAGGAAGTCCAGCGGATTGCCCGCACTCTTCTTCGGCGGATGCACCAGCAACGTCACCAAACGATCTTCCGCCAGCACCTTGGCACGAGGCTGTACGCGCTTCTCATGCTCCTCCTTCACCATGCGGATGGCATTTTCTACCAGATCGCGGACAATACTCTCCACATCGCGGCCTACATAGCCTACTTCCGTAAACTTTGTGGCCTCCACCTTGATGAAGGGTGCATTCACCAGCTTTGCAAGACGGCGCGCAATTTCCGTCTTACCCACGCCGGTCGGGCCGATCATCAAAATGTTTTTCGGGCTGATCTCCTCCCGCATGGATTCCTCTACCTTGGAGCGGCGATAACGGTTCCGCAACGCAATGGCTACGCTCTTTTTGGCTTCATCCTGGCCTACAATATAACGGTCCAGCTCCCGTACAATCTCCCGGGGCGTCAGTTCACCCATGGTGCACCCTCCTTACACTTCTTCCACAATCACGTTGTCATTGGTGTACACGCAGATGGATGCGGCAATGTGCAGCGCTTTTTCCGCAATATCATGTGCAGAAAGCTCCGTGTTCTGCACCAAAGCCCGCGCTGCCGCCAGCGCATAGTTGCCGCCGGAGCCAATGGCGGCGATGCCCTCATCGGGATCGATAACCTCGCCGTTGCCGCTGATGATCAGCATGGTCTCCTTGTTTGCAACAATCATCAGGGAATCAAGCTGACGCATGGCCTGATCACCGCGCCAGCTTTGTGCGACTGCCACTGCAGCGCGCTCCAGATTGCCGCCGCACTGAGTTAGCTTTTCCTCAAACTTTTCGCTGAGCGTAAAAGCATCCGCCACTGCACCTGCAAAGCCCACGATTACCTGACCACCAAAGATGCGACGCACCTTGCGGGCGTTGTTCTTAAAAACCGTATGCTCCCCCATCGTGACCTGTCCATCACCCGCAATGGCAATATGACCGTCACGCTTTACCGCGCAGATCGTTGTTCCTCTGAACATAATGCTCATTTTGCTTTCCCCTTTCACAGAAGCCTTGGCTTCAGTGTACTGGACTGCGGCTTGCTATCAAACCACAGGTTCAGTGTACCATTGTTATGTCAACCTTGTATGAATTTTTGTCTCAATCCTGCCGTGCGGCGATCCAATCCCGCAAATATTGCAGCGAACGCGCAGATACCGCCTCATAGCGCTGGGCCTTGTTACGGATTTTCTTATGCTCCTTATCCACGGGCAGTGGGTCGATGAGGCCAAAGGAGCAGTTCATGGGCTGGAAATCGCGGTTAGGCGTGGCAATGTAATGCCCCATTGCACCGATAGCCGTCAGCCGGGGCAGCTCCACCGTACCCCTTCCCGCCAGATCACTGGCAAGCGACATGCCTGCTAAAAGACCGCTTGCGGCGCTTTCTACATAGCCCTCTACGCCCGTCATCTGTCCCGCAAAGTAGCACCGGGGACGGCTTATCATCTCAAAATGAGCATTCAGGAAGCCCGGAGATTGCAGGAAGGTGTTGCGGTGCATGACGCCGTAACGGGCATAGGCTGCATTTTCCAGACCCGGAATAAGCCCAAACACACGCTTCTGCTCTGGAAATTTCAGCCGTGTTTGAAAACCAACAAGGTTAAACAAGGTTCCCTCAGCGTTATCCTGCCGAAGCTGCACCACGGCAAAGGCTTCCTTGCCGGTGCGCGGGTCCTTTAAGCCTACAGGCTTCATGGGGCCGAAGGCAAGCACCATGCGTCCGCGCCGCGCCATGGACTCCACAGGCATGCAGCCCTCAAAAACCTTCGTTTCCTCAAAGCCATGAATGGGCGCAGTCTCTGCCGCTAGTAGCTCGTTCACAAAATGATTGTATTCTTCTTCGGTCATGGGACAGTTCAGATAGTCATCGCCCCGGTCATATCTGGACTGACGGAAGATACGTTCCATGTTCAGAGATTCCAGTGTAACAATAGGCGCAGCCGCATCATAGAAATTCAGCGTGCCAAGTCCGGGCAGCGCTGCAATCTGCTCTGCCATCGCCTCGGAGGTCAGCGGCCCGGTCGCAATAATGACAGGCCCCTGCGGAATCTCCGTAGCTTCCTCATGGCAGACAGTTACCAGCGGATGCTCCTCCAGCGTCCGGGTAATGAAGCCGGAGAACTGCTCACGATCTACAGCCAGCGCCCCGCCGGCGGGAACCCGCGCTTGATCCGCTGCCCGCATGATGAGGGAATCCAGCAGACGCATTTCTTCCTTCAGCAGACCGACTGCATTGGTCAGCCGATCAGACCGCAGCGAGTTGGAGCAGACAAGCTCTGCCATCCAGGGTGTATGATGGGCAGGTGAGCTTTTTACAGGCCGCATTTCCACCAGCTTTACGGGAATGCCGCGCTTTGCCAGCTGCCATGCGGCTTCGCTGCCGGCCAATCCTGCGCCAAGTACCGTTACCTGCTCCATTATTCTTCCTCCTGCTCCTCTGCCGTAGGCACCTCAACGCGGCAGCGGCAGGTCTCATTGGCACACAGATGCCAGACCTCGCCCTTGCGGCCCCGCTTCTCGATCATGTAGCTGCCGCACTGCGGACACTTCTCCTGCACAGGCTTCTCCCAGCTGACGAAATCGCACTCGGGGTAATGCTCGCATCCATAGAATTTGCGGTTTTTCTTGCTGGTCTTTTCCATCAGCCGACCGCCGCACTTGGGACAGGGCGCGTCGATATAGGTCACGATGGGCTTGGTGTTACGGCATTCCGGGAAATTTGGGCAGGCCAGGAAGCGACCAAAGCGGCCCATCTTATAGACCATCATTGCACCGCATTTGTCACAGGGAATGTCGCTGGGTTCGTCCTTGACTTCGACCTTCTCGATTTCCTGCTCCGCCTTTTCCAGCGTCTGCTTGAAGGGCGGGTAGAAGGTGCGCAGAATATCCTTCCAGTCGATCTGTCCTTCCTCCACCTCGTCCAGCTGATCCTCCATCTTGGCAGTGAACTCGGTATCCACGATCTGTGCGAAGAATTCCTCCATCATGCTGGTGACCATACGGCCCAGCTCCGTGGGATACAGGCGCTTCTTTTCCCGGCTGACATAGCCGCGGGAAATAATGGTGGTGATTGTCGGCGCATAGGTCGAAGGCCGACCAATACCCTTCTCCTCCAGCGCACGAACCAGGGAGGCTTCTGTGTACCGGGACGGCGGCTGCGTAAAGTGCTGCTCGCTTTCTACATCGTCCACCAACACAGCGTCGCCTTCCTTCATCTGCGGCAGCACCGTTTCGGCGGAAATGGTTTCATCGTCCGTGCCTTCCTCGTAAACGCTGGTAAAGCCGGAGAACTTCTTGTGTTCGCCGTAGAAGCGCAGGCCCACGCCGTCGCCCGCGATCTCCATGGTCATAGTATCGTACAGGGCGGGCATCATCTGGCTTGCCAGAAAACGGTTGTAGATCAGCTTGTAAAGGTTGTACTGCTCCTTGGTCAGGCTGGCCTTGATCTGATCCGGCGTACGGTGAACGTCCGTGGGGCGAATGGCCTCGTGCGCGTCCTGTGCATTCTTGCGGCCCTTGTACTCGATGGGTGCCTCGGGCAGATATTCCGGGCCGAAGCGTTCGGGAATGTAATCACGCAGCGCAGCCAACGCCTCATCGCTGATACGCACGGAGTCGGTACGAATGTACGTCACGATACCCTGCGTTCCTTCGCCCTCCAGGTCCACGCCTTCATAAAGCTGCTGCACCACCTGCATGGTGCGGGCCGTGGTAAAGCCCAGCTTGCGGCTTGCTTCCTGCTGTAAGCTGGAAGTCGTGAAGGGTGCGGCAGGCGATTTACGCTTTTCGCCGCGCTTTACAGAATACACGGCAAAGTGAGCGTTCTTAATACGCTCCACAGCCTTTTCAGCTTCCTCCGCATTGGAGATGTTTGCCTTTTCGCCGTCCAGCGTTGCCAGCTTTGCCGTGAAGTGCAGCTTGCGTCCGCGCCCACCGTGCAGCTGCGCCTTAACCATCACGTCCCAGTATTCTTCGGGGATAAAGGCCTCAATGTCCTCCTCACGGGTAACGACCATGCGTGTGGCGACGCTCTGCACACGTCCCGCCGACAGGCCTTTTTTCACCTTGGCCCATAGCAGCGGACTGATCTTATAGCCCACCAGACGGTCCAGAACACGCCGCGCCTGCTGCGCATCCACGCGGCTCATATCAATGGGACGGGGATTCTTGATGGCGTTCTGAATCGCCTTTTTGGTCACCTCATGAAACTCAATACGGCAGGGCTGTTCCAGATCCATACCCAGTACCTTCCCCAAATGCCAGGAAATCGCTTCTCCCTCGCGGTCCGGGTCGGTTGCGAGGTAGACTTGCGAAGCCGTACGGGCTTCCTTGCGGATGCGGGTCAATATGTCGCCCCGTCCGCGGATCGTGATGTATTTCAGCTCAAAGTCATTGTCCACGTCAACGCCCAACTGAGACTTGGGCAAATCGCGCACATGTCCCTGCGAAGCCTCCACCTTATAGCCCTTGCCCAGATATTTGCTGATGGTACGGGCTTTCGCCGGAGATTCCACAATGATCAATTTCTGTTTTGCAGCAGCCATGATTTATCCTCCGATATTTCAAGCCTTATGATACATGCGTCCGGAGCTTTGAGCGATCAGGCCCGAAAGCTCCAGCAGCGTCAGTGCCGTGTTTAACTGGGATGGATCCAACCCCGTTTTAAAGGTCAGCTGATCAAAGGAAAGCTCCTCAACGGTCAACAGGGAAAGAATCGCCTGCTGAGCGGCATCCATGAGCGGCATAGCGGCCATTTTCCGCGGTGCGGAAGCTACCTTTTCCTCCCACTGCATGTCTGCCATCACGTCCGATGCATCGCGCACCAGCGTAGCACCCTCCCGAATGATTTGCAGCGGACCTTCTGCCCCCTCCTGGCCCACTGGCCCGGGGAAAGCAAAAACCTCCTTGCCCTGATCCAACGCGCATCCAACGGAGATCATGCCTCCGCTGCGAATGCGTCCTTCCATAAACAGCAGACCGTCGCTCAATCCACTGACAAGACGGTTTCGTGCCGGATAATGATACGGGTAAATCTCACTGTCCGGCGGATACTCGCTGAGTACCAGTCCCCCATTTTCCACAATATCCCGGTCAAGTCCTTCCCGTCCGATCGGGCGGGGACGATCCAGGCCGCAGCCTGCAATGCCGATGGTGGGTGAATCCCCCATCATGCAGCCTTCATGGGCGGCGGTGTCAATGCCGGGAGCCATGCCGCTGACGATGCTCACGCCGTTGCGGCTCAACTCCTCCGCAATGCGCCGGGTATGATCCATACCGTAAACGGAACATTTCCGCGTCCCGACCATTGCCAGATGCCGCCCCATCAGGCAATTCAGCGAACCCTTGTAATAGAGCATCCACGGCGGCTCTGCTAATTGCCGATACAGTTCCGGAAACTGCTTGTCTTCCGCATACAGCAGCTGAATGTCTTCCTTTTGCAGCGTCACCAGACGATCATGCATGCGTTCCCGGCTGGCTTCCTCCCGCAGGATGGCGCAATGCCGCTCGGATAATGCACACTGCTTCAGCGGGCTGGAGCCATGCCGCTGCACCTCGTCGTATACGCCCTCGGCCGAGCCAAAGGCCTCCATCAATCGCTGAAACAAGCCTGCCGTCAGCTCTGCCATGGATAGCCAGACCCGACAGGCATCCTCCCGTGAATAGCGCATGCGGTTCACCTCCAATACTTTCCGTCAAGGCTGCGGTATTGGATCGCTTCTGCCACATCCGCTGTCTCGATCTTCTCCGCGCCGCGAAGATCTGCCAGTGTTCGGGCCACCTTCAGTACGCGCCCGTAAGCCCGCATGCTCATGCCCATGCGCTCCACCGCCATGTGCAGAATTTGCGTGGAGGCTGCATCCAGCTCACAGTATTTCTTGGAGAGCCGTGCATCCAGCTGCGCATTGCAGTGAATGCCCTCTTGCCGATAACGCTCCTGCTGGAGCTTTCTGGCCCGTGCTACACGCTCCCGTACCTGTGCGGAGGACTCTGCCGGGGCTGCCTGATTGATCTCCTTCACAGGTACTGCGTCCACTTCGATTTGAATGTCAATACGATCCAGCAGCGGCCCACTTACTCGATCCAGATAACGGCGAATTTCATTGGCAGAACAGCGGCATTTCTTCGTTTTGCTCCCGTAGTAACCGCAGGGACACGGATTCATGCTTGCCACAAACATGAAGCTGGCCTGATACTGTGCCTGATTCTGTACGCGCGTAACGGAAACAATGCCGTCCTCCAGGGGCTGACGAAGCGCCTCCAGCGCGGCTCTGGAAAACTCCGGCAGCTCATCCAGAAACAGCACACCATTATGCGCCAGTGAAACCTCGCCGGGCCGCGCGTTGGAGCCGCCGCCAATCAGTGAAGCCACAGACGCACTGTGATGCGGCGCACAGAAGGGACGCAGCACCATCAGGCCGCTTCCGGGCGCTGTGCGGCCCGCAATGGAATGAATGCGTGTTGTTTCAAGGGCCTCCTCAAAGGTCATGGGCGGAAGAATACCCGGCAGACAACGCGCAAGCATTGTTTTGCCGGAGCCCGGTACACCGATCATCAGCATGTTATGTCCGCCTGCTGCGGCGACCTCCAGCGCACGGCGCGCACCTGCCTGCCCCTTGACCTGGCTCATGTCCACCGCAATATGCGCAGCTTCCAGAAAATCATCGTAAGAGCGCTGCTCCTGCGCGGGGATCGGCTCCAGTCCCTTCAGGTGCTTCACCACCATATCCAGACTTTTTGCCGGATAGACCCGGATGCCCTGAATGCAGCTTACCTCGGGCGCATTGCCCTCAGGCAGAATCACATCCGTGATGCCTTGTTCACTGGCGCTGATGACCATGGGAAGCGCGCCGCGCACAGGCTGTAAGGTACCGTCCAGCGAAAGCTCGCCGAGGGTCAGCACATGGCTCAAATCAAGCATGTCCAGCTGGCGGCTTGCCATCAGGATGCCCAGTGCAATGGGCAGGTCAAAGGCAGGGCCTTCCTTTTTCATATCGGCGGGCGCAAGGTTTACCGTCAAGCGCCCCACCGGCATGGAATAGCCGGAATTTTGGATGGCTGCGCGCACCCGGTCACGGCTTTCCTTGACCGAAGCATCCGGCAAACCAACGACCTCCATAGCCATCAAGCCGCCGGAAAGATAGACCTCCACCTTCACCTCGAAGCCGTCCACACCGTTCAGGCCATAGCCAAGGGTACGCGCAAGCATCCTTCGTACCTCCCCGATTTAGTAATAAATTCGTAGAAATTGCCGCATGAAGTCCAGCCACCAGGCGGGGGTCATCACGCCGCTGGCATAGGGATAGAAGCCGATAAAGCAAACCAGTGCAAAGGCCAGATACGCCCACGTCAGGATGCGGCTCAGCTTGGCAACGCGCCCGCTAGTCAGCCAATGCAGCGTCAGCACAGCGCCCATAATGAGGAAGGGAACGCTGGCAAAATAATGGTAAATGTACGTTCCGCGCGGCACAAGCACCCATGGCAGGAATTGCGCCAGCAGGCAGATCAGCACAAAGGCCGGCGCCTGGGATGCACGGATGCTCTGCGCATGCAGTATGCCATCCTGCCCCTCCAGTCGATACACATGCCGCTTAGCCCAGATCAATGCGCAGACGATGATACCGATCAGCCCACCAATCCACACGGCAGGATTGCCGAAGCAGAAGATGGCGTAGCCATAGCCTTCCGGTACATAGCGATCCGAAGCAAAATACATGGGGCGCTTGATAAGGGGCCACTCATACCAGGGCGAATAGAACGGATGATCCATGCCAAGCCCCGGTGTGCTGTGGTAGTTATACATATCCTGCTGAACCTTGATGACCTTCTGAAGAAATTCACCGATGGACAGGCGACCATAGCAGGCCATTTGCGGAATGTAGCTGAGCAGATACACCGTCACCGGCAGCACTACGAAGAACAGTACGCACCACAGGCAAAGCCAGAGCAGCCGCGTCAACGTTTCCTGACTGCGCTTTTCCAAAGCAGGACGTATTTGTATATCCACAGTTGGAGCAAGCTGTCCAGCCTCCTTTGCCAGGCGCAGGTGACGGGCGCATGTCCAGAAATACAGCACCGCCAGGCCAGCACCCGCATACAGGCAGATCCACTTGCTGGCAATGCCCAGTGAGATAAACAGACCGCTCAATGCCAGATCCGGCACCAGCTGCTTCATGGGACTCATGATGTCTCGCTGCATGAATCGCAGCATGAACAGGCAGCTCAGAATGATGAACAGCACCGGGAAGCTGTCAATGGTCGCAATGCGCGTCTGAGTCAGGTGCATGCAGTCCAGCGCCATCAAGCTCATGGCAAGGAACGCTATATCCCGGCGTTTCGTCAGCTGCTTGCCCAGCAGGTACATCGCCGGGAGCATCAGAATACCCGCCATGCAGCCCGCAAAGCGCCAGCCGAAGGGGGTCATACCAAAGATCGAAATGCACCAAGACATGAACACCTTTCCCAGCGGCGGGTGCGTCCACTCATAAATGGTCGTGCCATTCATCAACTCAAAGCCGGTGCGAGCATGGTAAATTTCATCAAAATAGGTGCCGTTGTACCAGCTTGGCTCCCCTTCCAGCGTATCCTGCTCATCCACAAGATACGCAGCATCACTGTACAGGGTGGAATTGGTGTTGGCGTTATACTGACCAACCACCGAAACAGGCAGCACCGTCTGATCCTCCAGACGGAAAATCACTTCGTCCAGGATGAGGCCGATCTGCTGCGCGGTAATGCGTACATATCGGCCCGACAGGCTTTGCGGTGCGCCATAGCCGTCATAGGTGCGTCCACCGCTTGCATTCACGGTGGAGGGTGTCAGGTACATCCAGCGGAAGCAATCGCCCTGAGCCATTTCCGCCCAGTATTCTGCCGACCACTGTTCTCCATCTTCACTGACCGCTACAGAGAAGTCGCTGTAGCTGACCTGTGAATAATAGAGCATGCGGAAATCGTCATAATGCGCCCCCAGGTCAAGAACGACCTGCTCTGTTGCGTCCGTAGATTTCCAAGGCCGCTGCGGCGCTTTGGTGCTACCCAGATTGCACAAGGCCAGCGCGCCATAGGCAAGGGTCACCATCGTCACCAGCAGCGCATCCACACGTCCCCAATGCAGTTTCGCATCATACGTCATGTTCAGCACGTTATGCGGACGCTTAGGGTACACAGGCACCTTGATATACAGCGGCGCAAGGCTTTCTTCTGCATCCTGCTGCTCCGTCATGATACGCTGTCCCGTCCACACCGCCAGCAGGGCGTTGAGCAGGTTCAGCACGGAAATCGCGTTATTTAGCCACAGTGTGTCATTATTCAAATGTCCCATACTGGAGCCAAGGCGCAGCGAATTATCCAGCACGATTCCGGCATTCAGGAAAATGGTCACGCTGCTTACCGCCAGCAGTACCAGAATGCGGCGATCCCGGCGCACCAGGAACGCAAGCGTCAGCAGCGCCAGCGCAGGCAGCAAATACCGCTCATGCATCTTTAGGCCGAAGGAACACAGCAGCACAAACAGAATGCCGCCCGCCAGCGGAAGATGCTTCAGATCGTTGCCGCGCAGGAAGAAGCCAAGCGTCATCAGAATGCACAGAGCCATGGCAGGCGCACCGATCAGTGAATAGCTGGGCTGTACGAATACCATCACCAGATAATACAGCGCAAAGCAAGCCATCACGCCAGGCTCCAGCCAAAAAGCCTTCAGCCCGCGCTTATGCTGACGCAGCAGCAGGGTGGCGCTCCATACACCGCACAGCAAAGCGAAAATCAGCGGAAGCGTCCAGCCCGCTGAAAGGCTTGTGGCCTGCCAGTTGCCGCCCAGCAGATAATACAGATTCGCCATGTTGACCGTAGCATAGGCGTAGGACCCCAGCGTGTTGACATACAGGTCGATCAGCCAGGTCACGCTCATGCCCTCGCCAAGGCTGAAGGGCAGCACAATGACCAACGCCACAGCCGCAGAAATGCCCAGACCGATCAGCATGGACTTGCGATCCTCGCGGTGACGCACCCAGCATAGAATAATTGCTGTCAGCCCCAGGAAGCCCAGCATCAGCGCCTGCGGCTTAATGAAAATACACAGGACGTAGAGCGGCAATACAAGCATCCACTTACGCTCCATCGCTGCCCATGCCACCAGCATCAGCCCAAGACACAGCACACTGTCCATCTGACACCAGGCAGCGCTGGTCAGGAAGAAAGCCGGATTGAAGGCCATCCACGCAGCAAACACCGCGGCGGGCTTTCGCCCCATGCGCGTGCGTCCCATACGATACAGAAGCCACGCCATCACCAGGTCGCAGGTCATCGGGATCAGCTTGATCGAAAGGATTGCCGCAGCATCGTTGAACTGTCCCCAGCCGAGGCTGTTGAACCAGCGCACAAAGCCCGCCGGGGCAATCTGTGTCAAAAGCTGCGCAAAGCTGTTGCTCAGCCACAGTACATACAGATACGCAGGCGGATAGTCACAGAACTGCGATGTGGTATAGAAGCCGCCTGGGCCGACATTTGCCATGGTCGCGCCCCAGGCCCGGAAGCAGTTTACATCCACCTGATAGCCGCTGACACGGCAGGCTGTGACCAGCCGGGCAAGGCCAGCAACAATTAGCGCAATGACCAGGAATGCCGGGGTGTGCTTCGATTCCGTCAGGGACGCAGGTTCCCTGCGCCGCATGATAACATCACACGCCCATAGTGCCAACAGTGCATACACTGCCGCACCGATCAGGAGCTTCGGCCATGCAGGCGAGGTTTCCGTATCATCCTCCTCATCAACAGGGTCGATCAGGCTGGGCGTTTCATCTCGGAACCACAGCGTTGCAATGCCGTCTCCCGGTACCTCGTCCACCTGCCTGAGCGACAGGTTATCGAACCATGCCGTGCCGCGGCTTTCCCCGCTGTAGCCGCCCAGACGTGCAAAAACCGTCACCGACGTTTGATCCGGGCCGGTCTCACCATACAGCGTGACATATTCCCAGTCTCCCGCCGTATCAAAGACGCTTGCGCTGAAGACATACAGGCCCTCAATGGAAAGATTTGCACCAAGGCCGATATCGGGAATATCCAACGCACGAATGTAGCCTGACAGGCAGTACAGCGTTTCAGGCTCCACGCTGACCGTTTGGGCAAAGCGAGCGTCATTGTCGCCAAAATTCTCGATCATGACGGCATGCGTGCCATCCTCTGCCTGGTCAGATACCACGGAAAAGTTCGTGTAGCCCTCCTGATGGTTATACTGGTCGGTCGTCCAGCCCTCGGGCATACCGTCGCTGTCCAGCAGCTCAAAGCTGCCATTATACAGAAGCTCCGCATCCTCCTCTGCCAGAGAGAAGGTCGGAAATAAAAGCGTCAGACAACACAGCACTGCCAGCAGGAGCTTTCGATTCAGCATGCTTACACCTCGCGTCTTTGAAAAAATGCTTTTCATTTTTGCGCCGGGACGTTACCAGCCGCTGACTGTAAAGGCACACGGCACATGGTAAATCCCGGAAGCAGTGATCTCCACCACATCAAAACGTGCAGGACGCTCCATCCATTCCCGCTCCATCAAAAATGCCTGTGCGGCGTGTGCAAGGCGACGCTGTTTGTTCAGCGTGACCCGGCAAAGACCCGCCCCTAATTGTCCGCGTCCGCTGAGCTTGACCTCCACAAACACCACCACGCTGCCATCCTCCATGACGAGATCGATCTCGCCATCTGCTGCACGGTACCGCCTCGCTACAGGGTGCAGACCCTTTGCAGCAAGAAAGCTTTCTGCCGCCGCCTCCCCCTGACGGCCCAGTGCATCCGAGGTCACGGTCACAGCTTCAGATTCTTCAGGAAGCTGCGCCGATGCTCAGGCAAGGGGCCATAAGCCCCCAGGGCTTCCAAATGCTGCGGCGTGCCGTATCCTTTATGCTTGGCAAAGCCGTACTGGGGATAACGGCTGTCCAACTCGATCATCTGGCGGTCACGGGTCACCTTTGCAACAATGCTTGCAGCCGCAATGGCATAGGAGGTCGCGTCTCCCTTAATGATGGAAATCTCCATGCCTTTCAGGCCGAGATTCGTCACGGCATCCACCAGAAAAACATCCGCGGGAACCTGCGCGGCGGCTTCCCGCATAGCTTTCCGTGTAGCCTCCAAAATATTGATCTCATCGATCTCCGCAGGGCTGACCTGCCCAATGCCGACATAGCGGGCAATGGACATGATCTCATCATAGACCTTTTCCCGGCGGCTTTCGGAGAGCTTTTTGCTGTCATCCACCCATTCCAGCAGCGGCTCCGGCGGCATGACCACGCAAGCGACCACAACATTGCCTGCCAGCGGGCCGCGTCCCACCTCGTCCATGCCGGCAACGACCAGGCCCTGAGAGAGAAAAGGCTCGTCCGTGGCAAAAAGTTGCGCGGCACGTTCCTTACGGCTGATCCGTGGTGCCATGGTCGTCCTCCTTTGCAGATGCAGCGCCCTTGATTGTCAGGCGCTTCGGCTTTTCGACTGATGGGCTTTCCAGCGTAATGCGGCCCAGCTTGCCGCTGCGGAACTCATCCAGCACCACGACGCATCCACGGTCGATGTCGCAGATATTGCCCTTCATCAGGAAGCCGCGGCCGCGGCATACAGCTTCCAGCAGGTCGATTCCCCGCAGGGAGGTGTCCTTCAGCTTAAAACGCTCCACGACCTTCTCCGGGCAGACGTTCAGCATGTCCTCCAACAGATGGATCGCCAGCATGCCCACATCCACCACATCATCCTTGATGGTGCCGATATAGCACAGTCGTTCAGCAGCGCGTTTGTCATCCAGACGGGGCCACAGCAGACCGGGCGTATCCATCAATTCCAGATAGGGCGTGATCTTGACCCACTGATTTGCACGGGTCACGCCGGGACGGTCGCCAACCTTGGCAATGTTTCCGCCGTGCAGACGGTTGATGAAGGTACTTTTGCCCACATTCGGCACACCGACAACCATGGCCCGTACCGTCTTTTTCATGCCCTTTTCCGCAGCTCGCTCCACAGTTTCTCGGGCAGCCTCGTCAATAAGTGCTAAGGCTTCCTTGACCTTGCCTGCGGTGGAGACGTAGGGCATAACAGTCAACCCGTTGGAGCGCATCAGCCGCAGCCATGCCTGAGTAGCGTTCGGGTCGGCAAGATCGGCCTTGTTCAGCAGCAACACCCGCTGCTTACCGCCGATCAGCCGATCCAGATCAGGGTTGCGGCTTGCATGGGGCAGCCGCGCATCGCAAATTTCAATGACCAGATCCACACGACCAAGCTGCTGTGCAAGCTGCCGCTTTGCTTTTGCCATGTGTCCCGGATACCAATTGATGTCCATATTACACCTTCCAATTTCTGGCAATAACAGGAATGACGGAATTTCTCTTAAAGTAATACCATTCTTTTCTGAAAAATGCAAGGGCTTTCTTCATTAGATTGTGAACACCGTGCAAATTCATGCATGTCTGACGCTGTTTTTCAGGGACTAGACCATTGCACCAAAATGTCGTATAATGGCGAAGAAGAACCTTGAAGGGAGGCCCTGCTTATGGAGCCGAATCGTCATGCTGCCCCGCCGCCCCGCGAACGCCGCCCGCGGCACCCGCGCCGCCGCCGTTCTAAGCTCGGCATGTTTTTCACCCTGCTGGGTGTTGTCGCCTTTGGCGTTTTGCTGTTGAAATATGTGCTGGTTCCCGTACTTGTATGGGTGCAGTCTACCATAGGAGGAGCTGTATGAAGCATATTGGCAAATGGCTTGCAAAGGTGCTTGGCACTGCGCTGAGCATTGTGCTTGTGTTCGTGATGCTCCCCTATGCCTCTCGCTTGGCAGCGCAGCTTATGCCTGACATGAGCAGTGCGGCGCTGACTACGTCCGCAACGCTTGCCCGGGAGCTGCGCACCTCTGCACGGCTGGAAACCACCACTGTAGATGAGAAGGGCGTGATAACGTCCTCTACCAGCGCATTCCTGCTGGGCGTGGTTCAATCCGTTGCCATTCCCTATGATTATCACGCCAGCGTAGGCATTGATCTAAGCAACGTACAGCTTTCTGTCAGCGGAAATACCATCACGTTTTTGCTGCCTGAGCTGGAGGTGCTGTCAGACAGCCTAACGCCTGATTTTACGCAGGCCACCATCAATGATACTTGGTACACCCTGACGGATACGCGCCGTCAGCAGCTGCTGGATGATGAGCAGGCTGCCCGCCGCGCCGCCGCCCTGTCGGACGAAAGCAGCGAAACGGCCTGGAACAACACGCTGGAGGTCTTTGAGCAGTACATCGCCAAATGGATCAGTCTGGGCAACAGCCACCTGACGTACCGTTATGAACGCATTTCTGCTGCGCAGGAGTAAGAGATGGAGGGTCATACATGCACGCTTTTTTGACCAGCAGTCCCATGCTTTGGGGGTCTCATGCGCTCAATCCCGCCAATGGCTTTGTAACGCGGCTTCGAGTTTGCCTGCCGGAGCGTGTTCATGCGCTTTTCATTTGCTCCGATCCCAATGTGCCGCAGCTTACGGACGGCTTTGCCGCAGACTTCTTTGAAGGTATGCAGCTTGCACATATGCCTGTGCAGCACTATGACGTGCTGGATGGACGAAATGCAGCACAGGTCGAAAAGCTGGTTGCACAGGCGCAGCTCATCGTGCTTGCCGGCGGACACGTCCCGACACAGAATCGCTTCTTTCAGCAAATTCATTTGAGAGAAGCCCTGCAAGACTATGAAGGGACGTTGATCGGCATTAGTGCCGGAACAATGAACAGCGCAGAGACAGTCTATGCACAGCCTGAGCTTGCCGGAGAATCAATCTCCTCAACCTATCAGCGCTTTCTGCCGGGGCTTGGCTTGACCCAGGTGCAGATTCTGCCTCACTACCAGCTTGTGAAGGACGATGTGCTGGATGGGTTGCGTGTTTTTGAAGATGTAGCGTATCCTGACAGCATGGGGCGCAAATTCTATGCGCTGGTGGATGGCAGTTACCTGCTGTGTGAAAACGGTACCGAAGTATTGCATGGCGAAGCCTATCTCATTGCAGATGGTGTGCTGCAACCTATTCTCCGTGTTGGTGAATCTATGCAGCTCAAATAAACATTACTGAACGAAATCAGGGGCCGCAGTCATTAAAACGACTTGCGGCCCCTGATTTTATATTCACCTTTCTATGATGCTCTAATTGAGCGTCACATCCCGAATGCGGTCTTCAAAAAAGATGGCGGCTTCCTGTTCTACCTGCTGCAATTCCGAAGACAATGCCGGATCAGTGCGCAGCTGCTTCATGCAGCGTACAGCTTCCTCCAGCAGGCGTACATCACCATCCAACAGAAAGCCTGCCAGTGCTTCGCCGTGCTGCCGTGTGCCGAACAAATCGCCGGGGCCGCGCAGCTCCAAGTCCTTTTGTGCAACCTGGAAGCCATCGTTCGTTTGCGTCAGAGTACGAAGCCGCTCGTTTGTCTCTGCCATGAGAAAGCACCAGCTTTCTGCGCTGCCGCGACCTACCCGACCGCGCAGCTGGTGAAGCTGGCTCAGTCCATAGCGATCTGCATTTTCGATCATCATGACGGTAGCATTCGGCACATTAACGCCTACCTCGATCACCGTTGTGGACACAAGCACATCCAACTCGCCGCGCGTGAAAGCCTCAAGGGTGCGTTCCTTTTCATCTGCCTTTTGCTTGCCATAGGTCAGTCCGACACGCAGACCCTTCAAAGGGCCGGAGATCAGTTCCTCATAATGTGCCGTGGCAGACTTCACTTCTGCCAGCGCTTCGCTGTCCTCCACCAGTGGACAGACAATATAGGCTTGCCGTCCCGCCGAGACCTGTGCGCGAAGAAAACCATACATGCCTTCTCTCTTTTCCTCCGGCACAATGCGCGTCTTGACAGGCGTGCGTCCCGGCGGCAGCTCGTCCACGATGGAAATATCCAGATCACCGTAAAGAATCAGCGCCAACGTTCGCGGAATCGGTGTTGCAGACATAACCAGCACATGCGGTGCGCCGCTGTCATCCATGCCTTTGTGCTGCAACATGCTGCGCTGGCGTACCCCAAAGCGATGCTGCTCGTCTGTAACGACTAGTCCCAGATGATGATACTTTACGCCCTCGCTGAGCAGCGCATGGGTACCTATGACAACCTGCCATTCCCCGGAAGCGATGGCTTCCAGTGCCTTTCTGCGTTCAGCAGCGCGCATGCCGCCCAACAGCAACCCGCAATGAATGCCCAGCGGTTCCAGCATTTTTCGTGCGCTCTCCAAATGCTGCCGTGCGAGAATCTCTGTGGGCGCCATGAGCGCCCCCTGAAAGCCACAGGAAGCAGCTGCCCACAAGGCCCCGAAGGCTAAGGCTGTTTTACCGCAGCCTACATCGCCCTGTACCAGACGGCTCATAGGGCGCGGCTGACGCATGTCTTGCAGAATTTCGTCCAGCACACGCTGCTGCGCACCTGTCGGCGGAAACGGCATCCTGCGCCAGAACTGCGCAGCGCAGTCCGCAGGCAACGACATGGCAAAGCCTTTTTCACTGCACTGACGCATCAGGCCAATGCCTGCCTGATATAACAGCATCTGCTCAAAGGACAACCGCCGCCGAGCCATGCGCAAGTTCTCCATGCAGCTTGGAAAATGCGCCTGACGAATAGCGAAATTCTTTTCGCATAGTGCATGCCGCAGCCGAACCCCTTGCGGAAGCGTCTCCGGGCAGCATTCGTCTACCTGTTCCAACGCAAGCTCCATGATTTTCAGCATGGTTTTGGCAGGCAAGCCCGGTACTGCACGGTAAATGGGGAAAATGGCAGGCTCTTCCAGCTTGCGAGGGTTCATCATCATGCGCTTGCCGTTTTTTTCGGTGATCCGTCCAAACAACAGCACAGTTTCCCCGCCGCGCAGCTGCTGACATATCCAGGGCTGATTATACCAAACCAACGGCAGCGTTCCGCTTTCATCCTGCAAGCCGACAGTGATCTTTGTCAGGCCGTTAAATCGGCTGAGCCTCGGATCACTTCGCAGAAAGCCCTGCACAGCAACCTCGCCCGCCGCCAAAGCACAAGGGACAATATGCGTTCCGTCCTGATAACCAACGGGCAGCGTAAATAATAAATCGCGCAATGAGACGATGCCCATTGCGCGCAAAGCTGCCAGTCGAGTCGGACCGAGGCCCTTCAAGTCTTTCAGCTCCATCAAACTTACTCCACAGAAATCAGATAGTAATACAGCGGCTGACCGCCCATGTGGCATTCCACATCACAGTTGCCATAGACATCCTGGATCTCTGCCGTGATGGCCTCCGCGTCCTCCGGCTTGGTATCCGCGCCATAGTAGACGGTAATCAGCTCGTCCTCATCGGTGACGATAGCCTTCATCATTTCCATCACAACATCATGCACATTGTTGCCGGAATACTCGATCGCACCATTGTGCAGGCCGATGATGTCACCGGTGTTGATATGCACACCGTTCCACTCACTGTCGCGAACCGCATAGGTCACCATGCCGGTCTTGACGCGCTGCGCAGCTTCCGTCATGCGCTGGGCATTTTCCTCGCCGTTCATGTCCGGCTGGAAAGCCACCGCAGCGGCAATGCCCATGGCAACGTTCTTGGTAGGCACCACATGCACTTCCTTGCTGGAAAGCTCTGCGGCCTGCTGCGCAGCCAGAATGACGTTGCCGTTGTTCGGGAACACGAAAACGCACTTGGCGTTGACCTTGTTGATAGCATCCAGAATATCCTCAATGGAGGGATTCATGGTCTGACCGCCCTCAACGATGTGATCCACCGTCAGGTCACGGAAAATCTGCGAGAAGCCGTCGCCCATGCTCACCGCGACCATACCGAAGTCTTTTTCCGGCTCGGCAGGAGCCTTCGCAGCTTCTTCCTTCGCCTTAGCTTCCTCTGCGGCACGGCGCTCATCCAGAATGTTCTCGATCTTCAAATCGACCAGCTCGCCCAGCTCCAGGCCATATTCCAGGGCCTTACCGGGGTTATTGGTATGCACATGCACCTTGATCTGCGAAGAAATATCGCCGACCACCAGCACACTGTCGCCAATACGGTTGAGGCGGCGGCGGAAGGAATCCACATCGCCCTCCGTGCAGTCATCCCGCAGATTCTTCACGGTGAATTCCGTGCTGTAGGCGAAATTGATGGTCTCAATGGCGCTGTGATCATCCTCAAAGCAAGGCTCGCCGTCCTCATGTGTCACAGCGACCGTTGCTTCGGCGATGTCCTCGCCGCGCAGCACCGCTGCATAGCCCGTGTACAGATACATCAGGCCGCGACCGCCGGCATCTACCACGCCAGCCTGCTGCAAGGCAGGCAGCATGTTCTGCGTCTGCTTCAAAATGGCCTCGCCAGTGCGCAGAATGACCGTCATCAGTCCGTCGTAGTCCTCGGGATTTGCCTCGGCATACTTCATGGCATCCTCGGCAATGACACGGGCCACCGTCAGAATAGTACCTTCCTTGGGCTTCATCACGGCCTTGTACGCCGTATCCGCACCGTTCTTCAGCGCCTTGGCAAACTCCACAGGCGTGATCTTCTCAATACCGTCCAGCGCACGGGCAAAGCCGCGATACAGCTGGGACGTGATCACGCCAGAGTTGCCGCGCGCGCCCTTCAGCGCGCCCTTTGCCAGCGCATGCGCCGCTTCATCCGCCCGCAGATATTCCTTGCTGTTGATCTCGCGGGTAGCGCTGCCCATGGTCAGGGACATGTTCGTACCAGTATCGCCGTCAGGAACAGGGAACACGTTCAGCGCATCCACCGTTTCGCGGTTACGTTCCAGCAAGGTCGCGCCGGCGACAACCATATCGCGCAGCAGTAGACCGTCAATCGTTTTGAATTGAATCAAGGGTTTTTCCTCCGTTCACAGCGGGCGATGGATCAAACACGGATCCCTTCCACCGAAATATTGACTTTGCGTACCTTCACGCCGGTCATGCTCTCCAGCTTGTAGCGCACCGTATCCACAATCGTTTTGCAGACCTCGGCGATGGAGATGCCATATTCCACGATGATGAAGAGATCCACATCCAGCATGTCGCCAACGTTGCGGATCTGAACGCCCTTGCTCAGGTTTTCCCGGCCCAGCCATTCCACCAGCCCGTCCTTGGCGCGCTTGCTGGACATGGCCACGATGCCGTAGCATTCCAGTGCCGCGTAGCCCACGACCTTCAGCATGACGTCCTCGGTGATATAGATGGTGCCGATGTCATTCTTTATCTTGCATTCCATTGCTGACCTAACCTCCTTTGTCCAATGCTGCCGTTTCCAATAAGCGGCAAGTGCAGAGGTACCGCAGCGCGAAAAGGCGCATGAAAAAGCCGCCCGCGTACGGTCATCTCTTAGTATACAGGAAAATGCCTGTTTTAGCAATGGTTTTTTTCCCTGGAATTTGGGATTTCTCACAGGAAATGTATTTTGAAACTATTTGAAATATACAAAAGCGGTTTGCAATATTGCAAACCGCTTTACTTTCGGGTGTCGAAGTGGCGGGATTCGAACCCGCGACCTTTTGGTCCCGAACCAAACGCGCTACCAAACTGCGCTACACCTCGGAAAAGTGGAGCCAATAATGGGACTCGAACCCATGACCTGCTGATTACGAATCAGCCGCTCTACCAGCTGAGCTATATTGGCAAAGGCCACGGCTGATAGTATAGCAAACCTTCCCGGTTTTGTCCAGTGGTTTTTCCAAATTTTTTGAAACTTTTTTGCGCCTTGATTTTTTCAAACAGCCGCTTGACAAAAATGGCCTGGCGGCTATAATAAAACTAACATGAGCGATGAGGAGACGACTGCGCTTCCTAAAGCTGTCTCAGAGAGTTTCCGGTTGGTGCAAGGAAACGGCAGTGCAGGCGCATATACAGCTCCGAGCTATCCGCTGAAGGCATTGTTGTGTAGGCGGCATCCGGTGCGCCGGTTATCGCGCAGAGGGAATGATGCGTTCCCTGCTGAGAGGCCTTTAGGCCTGAATGTGGAAGTGGTACCGTGACAATGCTCACCTTCCTCGGACAGATGTTCGAGGAAGGTTTTTCTTTACCATTTTCCATACTGCTACAGGAAAGGATGGATGTGCTTATGAATCTGGACGACCTGACCTTCGCCCACCGCTTTGACGCCATCAGCGGCAGCGCCATTCGCGAGATCTTGAAGCTCACGGTGCAGCCGGGGATGATCTCCTTCGCCGGCGGAAACCCCGCGCGTTCGGCGCTGCCGGATGAAATGGTCAAGGCCATTTGTGAAAAGGTCATGACTGAAAACGGCAAGAATATCCTGCAATACGGTGCGACGGAGGGGTATCCCGCGCTGCTGTCCTGTCTCTATCCCTATTTGCAGGAGCAGCTTGGCGTGGAGCTTCCCGAGGGCGGTATCCTGCCCGTCACAGGCTCTACGCAGGCCATGGACCTGCTGTGCAAGGCCCTGATCGATCCCGGGGATGTTATCCTGCTGGAGGATCCCTCCTTCCTCGGCAACATTCAGTGCATGCGGCTATATCAGGCGAAGCCCGTGCCAGTGGAAAGCGATGCGGACGGGCTGGTCATTGAAAGTCTTGAAAAGGCCATGCAGCAGTATCACCCGAAGCTGCTGTATGTTATTCCCACCTTCCAGAATCCCACGGGCAAGGCACTTCCGCTGGAACGCCGCAAAGCCATTGCAGAGCTGGCAGCAAAGTACGGCGTGGTCGTGGCAGAGGACGACCCTTACCGCGATCTGCGCTATGCAGGCGATCCGCTGCCTGCTATCAAGTCCTTTGATAAAGACGGCTGGGTGGTCTTCCTTGGGTCCTTCAGCAAGATCATCAGTCCTGGCCTGCGGGTCGGCTATCTGGCAGGCGACCCGCGCATCATCCGCAAGTGCGTCATCGGCAAGCAGTCCTCGGACGTACACACGGCGAACCTGAATCAGGCTATCGTTGCAGAATATCTGCGGGAGGGTCTGCTGCCGGAGCATATCCGCACCATCTGTCAAAGCTACGGTGAACAGCTTCGCGCTATGCTGAAGGAGCTGGAAAAGTTCCCCGCAGGCACAAGCTATACCCATCCGCAGGGCGGCCTGTTCGTCTGGGTCGAGCTGCCCAAGAGCCTGGACACCGTCAAGCTGATGCCGCAGTGCGTTGAGCGGCATGTGGCTTACGTCCCCGGCACTTACTTCTATGCCAATGGCGGCCATGAAAATACCCTGCGGTTGAATTTCTCCAACAGCACGGTGGAGCAGATCCATCAGGGAATGACCGTGCTGCAGGAAGTCATCGCCGCACAATGACCTTACGTATCCCCCATTTACATACATAAAGGAGAATGAACATGCCTCACATACTCGACATTCTGAAGGAGCGCGGCTTCATTGCACAGACGACCTTTGAGGATGAGCTGTATGAGCAGCTCAAGCAGCCCACTACCTTCTATGTGGGCTTTGACCCCACCGCGGATTCCCTGCACATTGGTCATTACATCCCGATCATGGCCATGGCACACATGCAGCAGGCAGGTCATCGCCCCATTGCGCTGATGGGCGGCGGCACCGCCATGATCGGCGACCCCTCCGGCAAGACGGACATGCGCAAGATGATGACGGTGGAGACCATTGACAACAACGTTGCGCATATCAAGGAACAGATGAGCCGTTTCCTGGACTTCTCTGAGGGCAAGGCCATCATCGCCAACAATGCCGACTGGCTGCGGCATCTGAATTTCATTGAATTCATGCGGGATATTGGCTCTCTGTTCTCGGTGAACAAAATGCTGACCGCAGAGTGCTATAAGGCCCGTATGGCTACCGACAATGGCCTGAGCTTCCTGGAATTCACCTACATGCTGATGCAGAGCTATGACTTCCTGGAGCTGTTCCACCGTTATGGCTGCCGTTTGGAAATGGGCGGCAACGACCAGTGGAGCAACATGCTGGGCGGCGCTGATCTGGTGCGCCGCAAGGACAATGAAAAGGCCTTTGCCTGCACCTTCCAGCTGCTGCTGACCCACGACGGACGCAAAATGGGCAAGACCGAAAAGGGCGCACTGTGGCTTGATCCGAATAAAACCTCGCCCTTTGACTTCTATCAGTACTGGCGGAATGTGGATGACAAGGATGTGGAAAAATGTCTGGGTCTGCTGACTTTCCTGCCCATGGATGAGGTGCGCCGTCTGGGTGCGTTGGAGGGAAGCGAGATCAACGAGGCCAAGAAGGTGCTAGCCTATGAAGTGACCAAGCTGGTGCATGGCGAAGAAGCCGCCAAGCAGGCTGCCGAGGCTGCGCTGGCGCTGTTTGCAGGCGGTGCCGACAGCAATAACATCCCCACCTGTGAGCTGACGGCGGACGAGCTGGCAGCGGATGCGCGTGTGACCACCATGCTGGTGCGTTCCGGTCTGTGCAAGAGCCAAAGCGACGCGCGCAATCAGGTGAAGGCTGGCGCCGTCTCGCTGGGTGATGAAAAGGTCACGGACTTCGCCGCACAGGTGACTGCGGAACAGCTGCAAGGCGATGGCCTGCTGCTGAAGAAAGGCAAAAAGGGCTTCTGCCGTCTGGTCCTGAAGGCATGAAGCCCTACAAGACCGTAAGACGCGCCGCAAGCGATGCGTTCATCATCAACAAAAGCCGCTTCATTGGCTACGCCTCCCCTGCCGAAACGGAGGAGGAGGCGTTAGCCTTTCTGCAAAGCATTCGCCAGAAGCATAAGGACGCAACCCATAATTGCTACGCCTACATCATTGGTCTGAATGCCGGGATCATGCGCTACAGCGATGACGGCGAGCCGGGCGGGACAGCTGGGATGCCCATCATGGAGGTGCTGAAGGCCCAGGGTGTGGTCAACGTCTGTGTGGTCGCAACGCGCTACTTTGGCGGCGTACTGCTGGGTGCAGGCGGCCTTGTCCGGGCCTACACGCAGGTCAGCGTAGTTGCACTGAAGGCGGCGGAAGTGGTTACCATGGAGCCGTCTGTGCGGTATCTGTGCGAGGTTGCCTATCCTTTGTGGGATCGCATGCATCATGCGCTGAAAGCACAGCCTGTACAGCTGCTTTCCAGCGAATTCACTACGGCAGTGACCTTTACCCTGCTGATGCGGCAAACCGATGCTGATGCAGTTCTCGCAGAGCTGACACGCCTGACGGATGGGCGCATAGAAATGCTGCCGGAGGAAGAACTGTTCTATCCCTGGGCTGTAGAGAATCAGGCATAAATGCCCTATCCTTCATTTAAATACAAAGGCCATCGCGAAGCATTGCTTTCTGCGATGGCCTTTACTTATTTCTTTTTGGTTTCAGATTCCATCTTCATTGCCTGTGCTGGTGTGAAAACCTCTTCCTGTTGGCGCGCTTTCACAGGCCGATGCTTGTACATCAAAATGCCCGATACACCGCAGGCCATGGTTCGCACCGCAGGCATGGGATAAAACACGAAGCTCAGCATTGCCAACAGCGCTGAGGTGAATAGAATCAACTCACGGTGGTCGTGCAGAAACGGCAGACAAATCAGCAGCAACGCAGCCCATAAAAGTGCCAGCAAGATTTCCGGCATCAGCCCGATCAGCACCCCAAAGGAGGTTGCGATGGCCTTACCACCTTTGCCCGGGATCAGCAAGGGCCAGGCATGACCGACCACAGGGGCAAGCACAATGGGAACCAACGCCCAGTCGGTAATTCCACTGAAATGAAAGGCCAGCATGACAGGGACAGTACCCTTCAAAATATCCAGAATCGCGCACAAAATCCCCATGGGCAGGCCGCAGGCAAGCGTTGCATTCGCTGCGCCGGGATTATGATCCGCACCGAAGTCACGCACGTCCACGCCCTTCAACAGCTTAGGTACCCAGTAAGCATACATAATATTGCCGGACAGATACCCACCGCAGGTATACAGGATCACCTTCATTGGCAGCGAGAGCATAATTCCTCCTTAATCCTGCATGCGAAGCTTCGTTTTTTCAATCAGGTAATCCGCAAAATGACCGCTGCATTCCGGATCAATCTCCCGGTGCTGCACGGCAATCATCTGGGCGCGGGCCGCTTCGTCATTGAGCAGCTGTAAGGTCTTTGCGGGCAGCTCCGTCAGGTCTCGCGCATACAGTGCAAGGCCTGTCCGCTCAAAAAACGCTGCGTTTGCCGTTTCACAGCCCACGATTGGATGCACGATGACCATGGGTGTACCGATCGTCATGGCCTCCGTTGTTGTCAGGCCGCCCGATTTCGTCAGCAGCACATCGGCCGCCGCCATCAGGTCATACAGCGGAGAAACCTTGCCAAGCACATGCACGCGCGTATCATTGCCAAAAGCCGCTTCCGCCCGCTCCTTTGCCGCCTGATTGGAGCCGCACACGACGGTCAGGCGGGCATGAACCGGGAGCGCAGGCAACAGTGCGCCCACCGTTGCCGGAAGGTTGCCCGCACCCATGGAGCCGCCCACCAGCAGCACATGCGGCGTGTTGGGATCGATGCCAATCTTCCGCTTTGCAGCAGCACGATCTGTACAGGGCTTGCATTGCGGGTTCACAGGAATGCCGAACGGCACGAGGATGCCTTCGGGAAGACCCTTTGCGCGGCATTCATGCAGCATGGCGCGGTTGCTGACGCAAAGAACATCCGGCTTGATGTCCTCCATGAAGGGGCTGAAGGTATAATCCGTCATGACCATGGCGAAATAGCCCTTATACTGTCCATGCTTGCGCAGATGTGTGACGGACATGCCGCCAAACATATGGGTGCAGACGATCATATCCGCGCCGTATTCCGCAATGGCACGGGCCATGCGGAAGGCATACGCTGAATTCACCAGATAAACAGGCGACTTAACGCGCGGTGTGCTGATGACCTCGCCCAAATGGTAGATACGTCCAAAGCTATCCGGGAAATGCTGCACTAGCTTCACATAGCTGCCGGATACTGCCCTGCTGAACCATGCGCCGCCGAAGGCAACGCAATCCATGACCTTTGCTTCAACTCCCCGATCTGTCAGCGCCTGCGCCACTGCCTGCGCCGCAGCGTCATGTCCGCCGCCGGTGTGCGTGGTGAAAATCAACGCGCGCATGAATCATCCTCCTGTGTACATCGGGGCAATCCCGATCAAATCTTTGAGAAGAAATCAGCAGGAGCGCTGTCCCGAGAGGCAGCCGTTCTCCTGCTGAAGCGCTTTCCAAATCAGTCCGCGATTTTAACAGTGTTGCGGAACTGCGAGTAAACCTGACTTACATAGGTATCGGTATAACCGCGCGGATAGGTGATATGCACCGTGTAAAGCACCTTGTCAATGCACGTTGCATGCACACGTCCTGCCACCTCGATACCGTCCGTTGTCACGGCTGTGTAGTTGGCATACACACCGGTCTTGTTCAGCAGCGTACGCTCTGCCGTCTTGGACTTGCTGAAGGTGCTGAAGCCCTCCGAGCCGATGGTATCCAGCATTTGACGGACTTCCTTCGCCAAATCGGTGGCGTTATACTGTGAGGTGACCGCCGCACGATGCACGGTAATGACCGCTGGGTAACCGGGGACGGCTTCATAATCCGGCTGCGTCAGTACAAAGGTGTCGTTCTCCACATCGTTGACGCTCCAGCCCATGGGAGCCTCAAAGGTCAGGTGCAACTTCGAAGCACTGTAGCTCTGGAACGTGAAGGTCAGCGCCGGCAGCGGCGTAGGCGTAGGCTTGTCAATAGGATCAATGACGACGGGCGACGCACCTGCGTACTCGCTGTTCATCGTCGGTGCAACCGTCGGCTCGTCCAAAATGGGCGCATAGGTGGTGTCAAAGATACTGCCCTGATCCTCCATCGGGTCTTCCTCCGCGGCGGGATCATAGGAGTCGTCATTGTAGTCCACAAGACCGTCTACAACGCTGCCGCTGTTATTGTCCTGTGTGCCGTAAAGGTTCTGGGTCGGCTGCTGGGTCGCAGAAATGATCGGGAAGTTCTCCTGCGGCTTCGACTGGCAGCCAGCCAGCAGCACCGCGCAGAGCGCCAGACAGGAAATCAGCATCAGCTTTTTCCGCATGTTCGTTCCTCCTTATTGCAAAAACGCCTTGATACCTATAGCAACGATAGCAGGTGCGGTTTTATTCCTCATAGTGCGGATGATACAGCCGCCGGTCCAGGCTCCAAATTTTTTCGGAGAAGGCCCCCTCCGGCGTGCGCTGCATGATAGACTGCATTTCATTCATCCGCGCATCCAGCAGGTCGATCCAGTGCAGTGCCTCGGCCTCAGGGAACATGGGCATCCGCGGCGAACCATATTCCGCCTCGCCGTGGTGGCTGATGATCATATGCTCCAGCAGCACCACGATCTCCCCCGTCACGCCAACATTCTGTGCCGCAAGGTTCAGCTGCGCCACGCCGCGAACCAGATGCCCGATGAGCAGTCCATCGCGGGTGTAATCGCTGACATTGCCCAGCTCATCGCTTTTCATTTCCTGAATTTTGCTCAGGTCATGCAGGATCACACCTGCTCGAAGCAGATCGCCGTTCAGGAACGGATAAGCTGCAATGATATGCTCCGCCGTGCGCAGCATGCCCGTGGTATGGTGCAGCAGGCCGCTGCGTTCCGCATGATGGAGCCGCTGCGCCGCCGGGAAATACATCAGCCGATCCCCTGCCATGCGCAGCATTTCCGTGACCAGCTTGCGTAGGTCCTCCCGCTCAAACTTTGCCACCGTATCGGTGATCTCCTTGAGCATGACCTCGGGACGTTCCGGGGCGCAGGGTACCAACGTGCTGAGGTCTACATGATCCTCCGGCTGCGCCTGGCGTATGCGCTCCACGCGCAGCTGCTGACGGCCGTTGTATTCCTGCACAAGGCCACGAACCTTCACTACGCTGCCCGCGGGAGGCGGCGGCACCGTTCCATCCCACATTTTGCAGTTGATCTCACCCGTGCGGTCCGTAAGGTTCATGTCCAGGTAACGGCTGCCATTGCTTCCTGTACGCTGGTCGCTGGAGCGTACCAGCAAGAAGCCTTCAAACCGCGCATCCTTGACCAATTGGCTGACGGTATAGGTCTCCATCTTGGAATTGTTCCTCCTTTTGCGCCGGATCAGAAGGGCGCATCGCCGAATCCGCCGCCCTGCTCGGACGCAAGGTTGGCATAGGTCGTATATTCGCTGAGCCAAGCTAGCTTGACCGTCCCCAGCGGGCCGTTACGCTGCTTGGCAAGGATAATTTCACCGACGTTTTTCTCCTCGCAGGAGGGGTCGTAATACGCTTCGCGGTGAATGAACATCACTACGTCCGCGTCCTGCTCAATGGAGCCGGAATCACGCAGGTCGCTCAGTACGGGGCGCTTATCGGTTCGCGCAGTCGCCGCACGAGAAAGCTGCGCACAGGCAATGAGCGGAATCTTCAACTCCAGCGCAATGGCCTTCAGCTGGCGGCTGATCTCGGAAACCTCCAGCTGACGGTTCTCGGACTTCGTATCGCTGTGCATCAGGCCCAGATAGTCCAGCACCACCAGATCAAGTCCCTTATCCATCATCAGCCTGCGGCAGCGGCTGCGAAGCTGCGAGGGCGAAATGCCCGCCGTATCATCAATGTACAGCGGTGCGTTGGACATGGGGCCGATAGCCTTTGCCAGCCGCATCCAGTCGTCTCCGGAAAGTGTGCCGGAACGAACCTTCTGCATATCTACCCGCGCATCCGAGCAGAGCATACGCAGTGCGATCTGCTCGCGGGGCATTTCAAGGCTGAACACTGCGACGCTTTTGCCGGCAGTCAGCGCAGCATAGCTGGCAATATTCATGGCAAAGGAGGTTTTACCCATGGAAGGCCGCGCACCCACCAGAATCAGCTCGCCGCCATGCATGCCGGTCAGCAGGTTATCCAGCGCTGTAAAGCCCGTTGGCACCCCCGAGACGCGGCCCTTCAATCGGCTTAGCTCCTCGATGCTGGCATAGGTATTGTACAGCACCTCTTTGACCGGCACAAGCGATTCACCGCTGGTGCGGTGCATGACAATATCGAAAATGGCCTTTTCCGCATGGTTCATGGTTTCCTGCAAGGGATTCTGCTGACCATAGCATTCCTGCGAAATTTCATTGGAAGCACGAATCAGCTTGCGCAGCGTGGACTTCTCTCGGACGATGCTGATATATGCCTTTACATTCGCCGTGGTCGGCACATACTGGCTCAGTTCGATAAGATAAGCCGTGCCGCCCACGCCCTCCAACGTACCCCGGCGATTCAGCTCTGTATCCACCGTGACCAGGTCCACAGGACTTTGGCTTCGGTGCAGCTGAAGCATGGCGCTGTAGATTTCCTTGTGAGCGGGCGTATAGAAGTCCTCGTCCTCCAAGTCCTCCGCTGCCTGCAATACGGCTCCACTGTCCTGGAGCATGGCGCCCAGCACGCTTCGCTCCGCTTCCAGGCTGTTGGGCGGCGTTACGCCGCGCAGCTGCATGCTTTCTTCCATGGCGCCCCCTCCTTCAGTAAAATGCTTACTTTTCCTCAGCTTTTACGCGCACGATCATGGGCGTGGTCACACCGTTGTACAGCCATACGCTCACATGCACATCGCCCACCTGACGAATGGCCTCCGGCAGCTCGATCTTACGCTTGTCCACCTTCACACCGTGCTGCTTTTCCAGCGCCTGCGCAATTTCCGCATTGGTGATGGAGCCATACAGGCGGCCCTGTGCGCCGCAGCGCACCGTCAGCTCAATGACCTTGTTTTTCAGCTGCGCGGCAACCTTCTCCGCTTCAGCACGGCGCTCCGCCTCACGGGCTGCCTCCGCCGCGCGCTTGCGCTCGATCTCCTTCAGCGCGCCGGGCGTAGCTTCCATGGCCCACTTGCGCGGGAACAGGAAATTGCGGGCATAGCCGTCGGACACATTGACGATCTCGTCGCGCTTGCCGTGATCCTTTACATCTTGCAGCAGAATAACCTTCATTGCTGTTACCTCCTAAAAATCCTACTGGCTGCACATAGGCGTACATCCAGAAACTTTCATTTTATTGTATAACAGGGCGGCAAAAAATGCAAGCGCGAGCATTGCGAAACATCAAGCCCTCCATGCGGCCTGGAAGCAGTGCGATTTGCCTTTGTAGGGTCATGCCAAATTCATCCCGCACTTTCTGTGGCGTTTCGTCTTTTTTCGTGCCAATGCCTACGCATTCGCTTGACAAAGCCTGCTTTCTGTTCTATGCTTGTATACAAAGTGCAGGCATCGTACAAGCATGCTGCCGCACTTTCAATCTCACTGACCGATCTGCACTGAAGGAGTTGCTGAGCCATGACCACGCTGCGTTTCGAACCCATGATGGAAAGCCGACCCATTCGTGAAATTGCCTATGAAGTATTGAAGCATGCCATTATTACAGGCGAAATTCCCGCGGGCGAGCGTATTGTGGAAACGGACTATGCCGAGCGGCTGCACATCAGCCGCACGCCCCTGCGTGAAGCCCTGCGCAAGCTGGAGCGGGACGGCCTGGTGGAATATGTCCTGCGCCGCGGCGTGGTGGTGCGCGCATTCACCATTGAGGATGTGGATGAAATTTACACCATCCGCAACGCGCTAGAAATGCTGACCCTGCCCGCCATCATTGAAAAGGCGACGCCCGAGGACATTGCCTCCCTGCGCGATCGGCTGCATGAAATGGACAAGGTACTGGAAAGCGGCGACATTGAAAAGCTCTCCCCCATGGCCCGTGCGTTCCATGCCGAAATCACGAAGATTTCCGGCCTGAACCGCATTCTGCGCGTCATTGAAAGCCAGGACGAATTCATCAACCGCTTCTCCGCCATGGCCATCTGTCAGGAAAACCGCCGGGTGCAGGCGCATGAGGAGCATTATAAGCTGGTGGATTACATCGAAAATAAAGACTTGGAGCATTTGGAAAAGCTCACCCGTAAACACATTGAGCGCAGCAAGGAAAACTGCCTTGCCGCGCTGGTGCAGCAGCGTCCCAATATGTAAATTTTTATAGAGGACAGAAAGAGGCGTATTTTCCATGAAGTGCAATTATCACACACATACCTATCGTTGTCAGCATGCCGTTGGAAAAGATGAAGACTATGTGCGCGCCGCGCTGGACGCGGGCTTTGATACGCTTGGCTTTGCTGACCATGCACCCTGGCCTTACAGTTCCGGGTACGTCAGCAATATCCGTATGTCCATGAGCGAGCTCCCCGGATATGTGGCCTCGCTGCGCGCACTGCGGGAAAAGTATCAGGGACAGCTTGACATTCATATTGGCCTGGAAAGCGAATATTTTCCCCGCTATAAGGATCATCTGCACCGGCTGCTGGACAGCGGCAACGTAGAGTATCTGATCCTTGGCGCACATTATACGGACAGTGATGAATGTACCCCCTATGCGCCGCCGCTGTGTACAACCGCAGACGGCGTAAAGCGTTATGTCGATAACTGCGTTGCCGCCATGGAAACAGGGCTGTTCCGTTACATCGCGCACCCTGATCTGTACCTCTATCCCCGCGCCGATGCGCAGTTTGATGCCGTGTGTCAGGATGCCGCACGGGATATTTGCCTGACGGCGAAGGTACACAATATGCCCATCGAATACAACCTGCAGGGGCTTTCCTGTGAGCTGAAAGGCGAAAGCCGCGGCTATCCCAGCCATGCGTTCTGGGAATATGTCAAGCCGTATGCCGGCGACGTCATTATCGGCGTGGACGCGCATGATCCCGCGCATCTCACCAACACGGTCACCTGGAACGAGGCCGAAAAGCGTCTGCATGCCATGGGCTACACGCCCTTGGAGTCGCTTACCCTCTAAAAGAACATTGCTGAAAGGGAGGAACACATCATGAATTGGGATTGGGATCTTTCTTATCTTTATCAGAGCTTTGAGGATCCGTCCTTTGCCGCAGACCTTGCAGCGCTTCCTGAGCTGAATGCCCAGCTTGCCGAAGCCATCAAGACCGAGCTGCCTGCAAAAGAAAAGCTGGAAAAGCTGGTCAAGCTGGATAATACCCTGTCCAGCAAGCTGGATCGACTGTTCAGCTATTGCCAGCTGACACTTTCAGTGGATGCGACGAACACCACTGCCGGGCAGTATCTGGACAAGCTGGAAATGCTTTTTAACGACGTGAACCTCACCGAGAGCGCCATGACGCGCTATATTGGCAGCGTTGAGCATCTGGATGAGGTCATTGCTTCCTCCCCCATCCTGACGAAAATCGGCTTTTCCCTGCGCGAGGATGCCAAGAGCGCACACCATCTGATTCCCGAAAACGTTGAGCCATGGATTCTGAAAATGCAGCTGAGCGGCGGCAATGCCTTTGCACAGCTGCGCGACAAGCTGGATGCCACCCATCTGGTGGATTACCGCGGCGAGGAGCTGCCTCTGTCTGCGGTGCGCGGCATGGCCTATGATCCCGACCCTGCCGTCCGCAAGGAAGCCTATGAGGCGGAAATCGCTTCCTACAAGAAAATGGAGCTTCCCATGTCCTTCTGCCTGAATTCCATTAAGATGGAGGCTCGTACCCTTGCGGAAGCAGAGGGCTATGACAGTGTGCTGGACATGACGCTGGATCACAGCCGCATGGATCGTGAAACGCTGGATGCCATGTGGACTGCCATTGTCGAGTATCTTCCCCATTTCCGCCGTTATCTGCGCGCAAAGGCAGC
Organism: uncultured Clostridia bacterium; assembly: GCA_934631985.1. Classification (GTDB taxonomy): domain Bacteria; phylum Bacillota; class Clostridia; order Christensenellales; family Aristaeellaceae; genus Egerieenecus. The sequence goes on from CAKTYE010000002.1 coordinate 35,498, forward strand.
TTACCTGGGTCATAAGGACGGTTTGCCCTTCTACGACCTGTTTGCCCCTGTTGGCAAGGCGGGAAAGACCTATACCGTTGAGGAAGCCCGCGCCAAGCTGGTAAGCGAAATGAGTAAATTTACTCCTGCCATGGGTGAATTTATTGATCAAGCCTTTGAAAACCGCTGGATCGATATGTTCCCCAAGGCCGGAAAGACAGGCGGCGCATTCTGCTCCAGCCAGCATTTTGCCAATCGCTCCAGCATTCTGACAAACTTCCAGGGCAGCTTCTCCGATGTCAGCACCCTGGCGCATGAGTTGGGCCATGCCTGGCACGCCCGTCAGATGGAAGGACTTCCGTTTGAGCTGACACACGAACCCATGCCGCTGGCAGAAACCGCTTCCATCTTTAACGAGACCATGCTCAGCCACCTTGTGCTGCGTGAAGCCGCGCCGGAAGCGCAGTTCTCGCTGCTGGAAAGCAGCCTGATGGAGGCAACACAGACGGTTGTGGACATCTACAGCCGGTATCTGTTTGAGTCTGAAGTGGTCGATACCCGCGCCGACCATAGCATGAGCGTTGCAGAGCTGAAGGATGCCATGCTGCGCGCACAGGAGGCTTCTTACGGAGATGGCCTGGACAAGAATGTCCGTCATCCCTATATGTGGGCCTGCAAGAGCCACTATTATTCTACCGGGCTGAACTTCTACAACTTCCCCTATGCCTTCGGCCTGCTGTTCGGCAAGGGCGTTTTTGCGCAGTATCTGCAAAAGGGCGATGCCTTTGTGCCTGTGTATAATCAGCTTCTGCGTTCCTGCGGCAGCGATACGGTAGCCAATGTGGCGGCAAGTGTGGGCATCAATGTGCATAGCGTGGATTTCTGGCGTTCCTCGCTGGAGCTAATCCGTCAGGATATTGATACCTTCTGCGCGCTTTGTGAGCAAATGAAGTGAAGTATTTCCCGGATTTAGGGTGTGCTTCTAAATTTCCCAGGAAAAGCGAGGTGGATTCGCATGACCCTGCAAGCATTCTACCAAACGATCCATGGCAATTATGACGAGCCTATGAGCCGCCTGCACAAAGAGCCGTTTCTGCTGAAATATGTCAAGCTCTATGCTCAGGACACCACCTACCAGGAGCTGCTGAATGCGGTTGCCGCACAGGATTGGATGGAAGCGTTTCGCGCCGCTCATTCCCTGCGCGGCATCGCAGAGGCTCTTGGCCTGACCCCGCTCTATGAAACTACCCGCGATTTGACGGAAGCCCTGCGCGGTGACCGTCCGCTGACAGATGAGCGTCTGCTGCAGGCCGTGACTTCTGTACAGGAGAGCATCCTTGCCGCTCTGGCGGAGTTGGATGCGGAAGACTGATTTTTTCCTCATATGTAAAGCGCCCCGATGCACGGCATATGCCGCAAGCATCGGGGCGCTTTCTTATATATCTTCCTGATTTAGCCTTGGGACTCTGCAACATCCTTGCTGACATAGTTCAGCATCAGCGTTTGCTCCTCCGGCTCCCAAACATAGGCTGCGCCGATCGCGTTTTCCAGAACCGCCGCACGCAGCAGCACCGTTCCATCTTCTGTGCAGCGCACGTCACCCGCTGCCAACGAAACAGCTTCACCGTCTACAAGCAGCTCGGCCTGCGCAACATCGTTTCCATCATCCAGGCTCAGCGTCAGCTCCATGGTGTAGCCATCTGCCGACAAATGATAGGTATGCTCCTTTGTCTCATCCGGAGTCCAGCTCCAATTGTCCAGGCATTCCGCCAGCATAGCAATGTCCACCAGCGGCTCCTCCTCGGCATCTGTATACACAGGCAGAATCTGATCTACCGTCACGCCGTCCACCGTAATCAGCGTATGCAGCGCTTCACCACTGCCGTTGACAACCATCTTACTGTTCGGCTGAAGCGTAAGTGCATTGTTTGCTGCCATGGGCGCTACATGTGTAGGCGCAGGCGTGTCCGTCACAGTTGCCAGCGTCCCAACGGTCTGCTGCGCATCTGTGTCTGTGGGAAGCGGTTCAGCCGTCTGCGTGGCCTCAGGCGTAGACGTTGCTTCCGGGGTAGGCGTTACAGCAGCAACAACCGTTTCGCTCTCAAACAGCACTGTCTGCGTCACAGCGCCTGCCTGACCATCCTGCTGCAAGCCGTTGTAATACTGGAAGCGCTGCACGGCGCGGCGAGTCTGGTTACCATATACGCCATCTGCCTCTCCCGTCAAATAGCCCAGCTCGATCAAGCGTTCCTGTACCTTTTTCACACGGTCGCCCTTTGAACCCTGCTTCAGCAGACGGTAGGACGGGTTTGGCGACATGGTGGGCGCAGGCGCAGGGGTCAGCGTCGGCACAGGCGTAGGCGTTATGGTCGCAGCAACCTCAGGCGTTACTACCACAACATCCGTGGGCGCTTCCGTCGTGACGATCTCTGTTAAGGCAGAGGGCGCTGGAGTCGCAGGCTCCGTTGGCGCAGGCGTAGGCGCACCCTGCACAGAGGTCGCAAAGGTCAGCGTCATGTAGAGCATCAGGGTTTTCAGCAAATCCATCGTTATTTCTCCTTCCTTGTGGGCCTCACAGGTGCAGCTTACGCTTTAATTCACTGTTTAGGGCGCGATTGCGGTGAATGACCATCAGCATGGCGGCAATGATCCCGCAGGGGATCATCACAAAGGGCGACCAGGTGACCCGCACCTGGCTTGTGAGCGTTACGGTGATCAGCAGGTCCGTGGTCAATGCAACCACGCAGACCAGCAAAAGCGCCACTGCCGCGATGCCCAGTCCACGCAGAATATGCTGATGTATGCTGGCAGCCATTGCAAGCAGCATCACCCCCAGCAGCAACAGCACCGGGAATACCACCGTGCGAAACCACATTCCCCCGCTCATGGCCTCGACCATCCAAAGGTACAGGCAGAGGGCCGTATCATCCACCACCACCGACCAGAAGAACGGATTCTTCCGGCACATGACCGGCGGCAGAACCGCCAGGAAGATCATGCCGAACGCACCCATCGGATAAGGCGACCAGGTGCAGCACCCATTCGCCAACAGATCAATAAACAGGCAGATCAGCGCAGGCACTGCCAACAATATCGCCGCCAAGGCCAGTGTTGTGCCGGGATTGATGTCGAGCCGCTGCTCGCGCACCCGTATCGGGAATTCCTTGGGTGCCGTTGGATCATAAGGTGTAACCGGGTCCACCACCGGGGTATTGCACAGCGGACAGCGAGCCTCGGACGGCGCCAGCTTCACGCCGCAATGGACACAATAGGACATGGCTTTTCACTCCTGATTGCTAGATACACGCACGGGGATCCCATGCTCCACCAGAAAGCACAGCACGTTGCGCTCAAAATCCGCTTCCACAATGTCGCGGGTAAACGTCAGGCAAAGGTTGTCATCCAGGCTGACCGCCGCGCAATTGCTGCGATAAGAGCTGGATGCGCTCAGCATCATCTCTGCGCGCTCCACCTGCTCCCGCATGGCGGCAGGCAGCTTGATCGGCCCAACGTTCGTCAGCGTTGTGGTGAACAGCCGCTCCCCTACACGATGATAAACGAATGACAGCACAAAATTCTTCAATGGCAATGGACACAACCGCACCAGCAGATTCCGCTCGGAAGCGACATTGGTCGCAATGCCTGAAAAAAGGAACTTCGGGTTCATCCAGTAGCGCAGCGCATGATGAATCAGCTGCACGGTTTCCTCAAAGGTGTAGTGCCCCAACTTTGGATCAATGCCTACATTGACATAGAATGCAAAATTGCGCACCGTTCTTGTGTCAATAAATTTGCGCATATTGACAGGCACGGAGACCTTCACCGGCATACGGCGCTGACGATTTCCTGCCTGCTGCGTCTGCCACAATGTGTAGATCATCACGGCCGTCAGGTATTCTGTGATAGTCGCGCCATACTGGGCAGCCTGCGCCTTCACAGCCTTTACTGATACTTCCGCCAGAATAACATGCAGCGTGTGCGGCGGTTCCGGCGTACCGGGCATCTGATAAGCCGCGTCTTCCTTTCGGCTGGCATGAACGCCGTCCAGCGGGATCCGCCGATAAGCGTCCTCGGTTTCATCCGGCGCAGGCATTTCCTGCGGATCCAGCACCCCCGCTTCACAGGGAATAGGAATGCCGCACAGCCGTAAATACTGCGCGACGACCGCCTTCAAAAAGATCAGTCCGCCTGTACCGTCCGCCAGTGCATGGAACATCTCCAGCGAGATGCGGCGCTGACCATACTTGACCCGAAAAAGATAGCCGCTGTTTTCCCCAAACCGAAGGGGTGGGCAGGGATGCCCTATATCCTCTGCCACCTGAAAATGCGCCTCCAGCGTTTCCAGATAATACCAGAAAAGCCCCTTTCTCAGGCGTACACGAAAGGCAGGAAAGCGCGGCAGCACCTGATTGACCGCCGTTTCCAGCTTTTCCGCGCAAACAGGCTCCTTCATCACGAAGGAAAGACGAAACATGCTTGTCCACTGCGCGCTGGCAATGGCAGGATAGAGCTTCGCGGCGTTATCCAGACGAAACCATGGACGCGGGCCATGCTGCGTTTTTGGGGCCACGAACCATCACCTCCTGCATTTTTGTATTATAGCATAAACCCCTTCATTTTGCACGGAAAATTCCCGAAAGCGCATCGGCAGTTCTTGACCCTCCGGAAACAAGCGTGTACAATGATACCATCTGAAAGAAGGAGTGAGACGCTTTGCCCAGCTTGAAAAGCAAACTGGTTCTCGGCACGCTTCGGACGGGAAAAGGCTTCTTTTCGCGCATCGGCGATTCGCTTATGCAATCCGTCCATCTGCCGGATCATGTTATTTCTGAGCTGCCGCTTGGGGGCCTGCGCAGCGAGTCCCTGCCCGTGCCGGGTATCCCCGCCTTGATGCTTACCCCTGAGGGCGATTATGCGGAGGATCGGCTTATTCTGCACTGCCATGGCGGTGCTTATGTTTCCGGGCGGCTCGTGCAAGCAAAGGCCATTGCAGCGCTGGTGTGCGGTGCGGCGCATATTCGTACCGTGACCTTTGCCTATCGCCTTGCGCCTGAATATCCCTACCCTGCTGCGGTAGAGGATGCGCTGACTGTATGGGATACCCTGATGGCGCAGGGATTTGCTCCAGAAAAGATCACGCTTGTAGGTGAAAGCGCAGGCGGCAATTTATGCCTTGCCCTTTGTCAACGTCTGCGCACACAGGGACGAAAGCTCCCTGCGGGGCTGGCGCTCTTATCCCCCTGGGCCGATTTACAGCAAACCGGCCCCAGCTATGAAGCCTTAAAGGATGTAGACGCTACACTGTCTGCGCCGGGACTGATGCAAAGCGCATTGGATTATGCAGGCGGCAATGCAGCATTACTGAAGTCTCCCATGCTTTCCCCCGTGCTGGCAGATTTCACAGGCTTCCCGCCCACGCAGATCCACGTTGGTACCGCCGAACTGCTGCTCAGCGACTCCGAGCTGCTGTCCGAGGCCATGCGCCGCGATGGCGCTGCGGTGCAGCTGATCCGCTGGGCGGGCATGTGCCATGTATTCCAAATGTTTGGCTTCCCGGAGAGCAGAGAATCACTGCGCCAGGTCGGCTGTTTTCTCCGGGAACGTCTGCAAATGTGTGAGCTGGCAGCAGAAAGGTCGGAAGCGCATGGATCTATTTGATATTATCGGTCCTGTCATGATTGGCCCCAGCAGCTCCCACACGGCTGGCGCGGCGCGCATTGGCTTGACCGCTCGTCTGCTGCTGGGGCAGCCGCCTGTGACTGCAAGGATCGGCTTTCACGGCTCTTTTTCCAAAACATGGAAAGGCCATGGAACAGATCGTGCCATCGTTGGCGGACTGCTTGGCATGGCTGTGGATGATCCCCGCCTGCGTGATTCACTGGCGTTAGCTCAACAGGAAGGGTTGGAGCTGCACTTTGAGACGATCACACTGCGTGGTGTGCACCCGAATACGGTGCAATTGACGCTGCAGGGCCGAAACGGCGCACAACTGGAGCTGGAAGCTGCTTCCGTGGGCGGCGGCAATATCGACATCACGCGCCTGGGCGGCATGAACGTGGACTTTTCCGGCAAGGAAAATACGCTCATTATTCATCATCGGGATACCCCGGGCATGATCGCGCGCGTGACCAGCTGCCTTGCCAGTCAACAGGTGAACATTGCCACCATGCAGGTCTTTCGGCGCCATGCAGGCGCTGAAGCCGTCATGGTGCTGGAGCTGGACAGCCCGCTAACCTGCACCATGTTGGATGAGCTTCGCGCCATACATGGGATTCAGGATGCAACATTTCTGGCAAGGAGGGAGCCGTAATGGATCATACGCTGCAAGAATGGCTGCGTCTTGCCTCTGCCAGCGGAGATTGGGCCAAAGCCGCCATACAGGCGCAGCATGAAGAAACACGTCGTTCTCCTGAGGAGATTCGCACCGTCATGCGCAGTCACTGGCATGACATGCAGCAGGCTATTCAGACTGGCATGGATGCGCAGCTTCGCTCCGTCTCCGGGCTGAGCGGCGGACAGGCGGTCAAGCTGCTGGCACGGGTGCAAAGCAGCAAGGCGCTGTCCGGAACGCTGCTGGGAAAGGCGGAGGCCTACGCGCTTGCAACTGCGGAAAGCAACGCCTGCATGGGCAAGATCGTCGCTGCACCTACTGCCGGAGCCTGCGGCATCCTTCCCGGCCTGCTGCAAGCCATGATGGAAGAAAAGCAGATCGACGAAGAAAAGCTTGTTGACGCGCTGTTTGTTGCTGCTGCGGTAGGTGAAGCTATCGCCTGTCAGGCAAGCATCTCCGGCGCAGAAGGCGGCTGCCAGGCGGAATGCGGCAGCGCGGCTTCCATGGCGGCGGCAGCCTTGGTCTATCTGGAGGGCGGCACTCCTGAGCAAAGCGCTTCTGCTGCGGCCTTCGCGCTGATGAACCTGCTGGGCCTTGTATGCGATCCTGTTGGCGGTCTGGTGGAGGTTCCCTGTGTTTACCGCAATGTGGGCGCTGTTGGCATCGCTATCACCGCTGCGGAAATGGCACTGTCCGGCATCGTATGCCCCATTCAGCCGGACGAAGTAATCCTTGCCATGAAGGAGGTTGGCGATGCACTTCCTGCCTCCCTGCGTGAAACGGGTGAAGGTGGCTGTGCAGCATGCCCAAGTATCAAGTGTAAGCTGCACTTTTAATCAGAAAAGAAAAAGCGATTGGAACGAATTGAAACCGTTCCAATCGCTTTTTAGGTACGCCTTATGCTTCGATTTCTTCTGTTGTGACCTTTTCCAACAGTGCCAGCAGATCTTCGCGCCCCGTATCGTCCTCGCTGGACCAGCAGATGATCTGCCAGGGCTGCACCAGCAAAGCACGGCAGATCGGCGCAAGCTGCTTTTGACGCGCCCCGCGGGTGATCTTATCCGCCTTTGTTGCAACCACTGTAAACGGAATGTCCATTTGGCGCAGAAACTGGTTCATGGTAACGTCGTCCTCCGTGGGCGCGTGACGAATATCCACCAAATGCAGCACATGGCACAGCTCATCAGAGGTTTCAAAGTAGCGCTGCATCATTTCGCCCCACCGCAGCTTTTCCTGCTTGTCCACCTTCGCAAAGCCATAACCCGGCAGATCGATCAGGTGAAAGGCATTGTTCAGCAGAAAGACGTTGATAAGCCGCGTTTTGCCGGGGGTCGAGCTGGTGCGCGCCAGCTTGTTGCGGCGGCAGAGCCGATTGATCAGGCTGCTTTTCCCCACGTTGGATTTTCCGCAGATAGCCACCTGACGCAGCCCCGCGCCGGCAAAGCCATCCGTATAGTTCGCCATGGATGTAATAAATTCCGCCGATTTGATCTCCATCGGTGTCTCCTTATTCCTTGGTTTCAGCCTTTGGCTCCGACATACGGACAAGCGCAGCCTTCAGTACATCGTCGATTTTCTCCGCCGTCACCACACGGAAGCGGCTCAACACATGCGGCGGAATTTCCTCCAGATCCTTCACATTCTCCTTGGGAATGATCAGCGTCGTGACCCCGGCGCGGAAGGCTGCCAGCGTCTTTTCCTTCAGCCCGCCAATGGGCAGCACACGACCGCGGAGGGTAATTTCACCCGTCATGGCAATTTCCGGACGCACGGGAATTTCCGTCAGTGCAGAAACCAACGCCGTGGTCATGGTCACGCCGGCACTGGGACCGTCCTTCGGCACAGCTCCCTCGGGAACATGGATATGAATATCCTTGTTCTTATAGAAGTCATCCGCAAGGCCGAGCTCCTTGCTGTGTGCGCGCACCCATGAGAATGCGGCCTCGGCACTTTCCTTCATTACATCGCCCAGTTGGCCCGTCAGCTGCAAGGAACCCTTTCCCGGCATGATGGCGCATTCTACTTCCAGCGTTTCGCCGCCGACGGTCGTATAAGCCAGGCCTGTCACAACGCCGATCTGTGGCTCCTTCTCAGGCATCTCCCGTGTGTAGCGGGGCGCACCCAGGTAATCATGCAGCACCTGCGGGGTCACGCTGACCTCCGCAGCAGAGGTGTCCAGCATAGTAACGGCGCTTTTGCGAACGACCTTCGCAATGGTGCGTTCCAGAGTACGCACACCTGCCTCGCGGGTATAGCCCTCGATCAGCTCCCGCATGACGCGATCCGTCAGCTTCACCGTTTTGGGCTGCAATCCATGTGCTGCGATCTGCTTCGGCAGTAAATGGCGCTTGGCAATTTGCAGCTTTTCTTCTTCCGTATAGCTGGGTACCTCAATGATCTCCATACGATCCAGCAGCGGTGCAGGGATCGTATCCACACTGTTTGCGGTGGTGATGAACATCACGCGGCTCAGGTCAAAGGGGATCTCCATATAGTGATCTCGGAAGGCATTGTTCTGCGCGCCATCCAGCACCTCCAGCATAGCGCTGGCAGGGTCGCCGCGGAAGTCGCTGGACATCTTGTCGATCTCGTCAAACAGGAACACAGGATTCATTGTGCCTGCCTGCTTCATGCCAGCAATGATCCGTCCAGGAATCGCGCCGATATAGGTGCGCCGATGACCGCGAATCTCCGCTTCGTCCCGCACACCGCCCAGGGATACCTGCACAAATTTGCGGCCCACTGCCTGCGCAATCGCCTTTACAATGGAGGTCTTGCCCACGCCTGGCGGGCCGACAAAACACAGGATCGGACCCTTCATGTCCTGCTTCATGCGCAGCACAGCCAGGTATTCGATGATGCGCTCCTTCACCTTTTCCAGTCCGTAATGTTCCTGCGAAAGCACCTTTCGTGCGCGCTTCAGGTCAAGGTTATCCGCTGTGCTTTTCCCCCAGGGCATGTCCAGAATCCACTCCACCCAGGTACGGCTGATGCCCACCTCGGGGGTTCCCGGCGCCATACGGGACAGGCGTTCAAGCTCCTTCTGCACCTTTTCCCGTGCTTCATCGTTCAGCGGCGTATGCTCCATGCGGTCGCGCAGATCTTCCACATCTGTGGCTTCCTTGTCGCCCAACTCGGTCTGAATCGCCTTGATCTGTTCCCGCAGATAATAATCCTTTTGATTTTTCTCGATTTGCTTTTTAATGCGTGCCTGAACCTGCTTCTCTACGCCTGCAAGCTCGGTTTCCCGTGCCAAAATAGCGCAGAGCTTTTCCAGGCGCGTCTTCACGTCCATTTCCTCCAGAATGGCCTGGCGATCCTCTACATGGGTCAGCACATTCGCGGCGATCACGTCCGCCAACTGGTCGGGCGCTTCCACCTCGCGGATAGAATTGACCGTTTCGCTGGACACACGCTGACTAGCCGTTGCAAAGGTCGTAAAAAAGTCCTGCGTTGCCCGAACCAGCGCCTGCATTTCCACGGTTTCTTCTCCCGTGCGTACCGCCTCAGGGCGCACCGTACCCATCAGGTACGGTTCCTCCTGCGTGATGGTCTCCAGCGTGGCGCGGCGCATGCCTTCCACTAATACGCGCAGTGTATCACCCGGCAGATTCAGCACCTGCTTCACATGTGCAATGGTACCCACCTGGCACAGCTCACCGCCCGCAGGATCCTCTGCATCAGCGTCCCGCTGTGCGACCAGGAAAATCTCCTGCTCGTCCATCATGGCCTGCTCCAGCGCCGCCACGGACTTGTCTCGCGCAACGTCAAAGTGCAGCACCATATGGGGAAACACCATCAAACCCCGCAGTGCCAAAATGGGCAGGCTGACGGCCGCATTTTTCTTTCCTCTGGGCATTGAAGTTCCTCCTACCTACATATCCCGAAGCAGCCGCACTCGAAGCCTGTAGTTCTCGGTCCAGCCGCCTGTTCTTATCCAAATGCCTGTGCTGCTATGCCTTGCATAAGCGCACAAAAGCCCGCCGGAAGCAAACCTCCGGCAGGTTACTATTATAACGGCAGATTTTCGCTTTTGCAAGCCCCGTCTGCATTTGCAACGCCATCCGCAGCCAAGGGCTGTGTGATCGTGTCCACAGCAGTCGCCGCGGTAACCGTGGACTCGGCCTCTACAGGCGGCAAAAGCATCTCTGTCAGCACCTCCTGCAATGTTTCCACAGGGCGGATTTCAATGCCCTCTACCAGCACCTCACCTGCGTTCTCCCGTGGAATAAATACGCGCTTCAGTCCGGCACGGCGGGCCGCTTCTACCTTTGCAGGAACACCACCGACAGCTTTCACACGACCCTGCACGGAAATTTCCCCTGTGCAGGCGGCTTCGCCATCCACACGCTGTCCCGTCAATGCGCTTACGGCAACCACCGCCATGGCAACGCCAGCCGACGGGCCGTCCACCGGCGCACCGCCGGGGAAGTTGATATGCAGGTCGCGCTTGCCCAGCTCAAAACCGCTTTCCCGAAGCAGGGTACGCACGTTCTCAGCAGACACACTTGCCGTGGACGGGCGGCGCATGCGGTGACCTTCCTCGCCCAGTTCTTCCTCCTCCACAATGCCCGTAACACGCACCTGCCCAGTCCCCTGCATGGAAACCGCCTCAATTTCCATGACAGCCCCCTGATGCGTTCCGTACACAGCAAGGCCATGGATCATGCCCACTCGCGAGCTGGTTTCCGCCCGTTGAGGCGGACGCACCGCATAATGCCCAGACTGCACTACCCACTGAACATCCTCGCGGATGATCTGTACACGATTCTCCAACTGCGCCAACCCGGCACACATCTGCACAATATTCACTGCGTCACGCCCGCACGCAGCGTACCGTCCTACCAGCTCGGCCTCGCTCTGTGCCATCTCATAGCCTGCCCGCGTTGCCGCGCCCAGGGCGATCTCCGCGATTTCCTCCGGCTCCAGCGCACGGAAGAACACCTCCATACACCTGGAACGCAGCGCCGGAGAAATTTCAGAGGGGCTGCGCGTTGTTGCTCCCACCAAACGGAAGTCCGCAGGCATGCCCTTTTTGAAGATCTCGTGAATATAGCGCGGCACGGTGGGATCATCAGGATTATAATAGGCTGATTCAAACATGACCTTGCGGTCCTCCAGCACCTTCAGGAGCTTGTTCATTTGAATTGGATGCAGCTCCCCGATCTCATCCAGAAACAACACACCGCCATGTGCCTTGCTTACTGCACCCGGCTTGGGCTGCGGAATGCCCTGCACTCCCAACGGCCCCGCACCCTGATAAATAGGGTCATGCACGCTTCCAATCAGTGGGTCGGCAATCGCACGTTCATCAAACCTGACGCAGGTCGCATCCATTTCGATAAAGGGTGCATCCTTCGCAAAGGGTGTTCCCCGGGACTCCTTGGCTGCCTCCAGCACAAGGCGGGCGGCGCATGTCTTGCCAATGCCTGGCGGGCCGTAGATCAGCACATGCTGCGGGTTTGCGCCGCACAAAATAGCCTTCAGGGACTTAATGCCTTCCTCCTGTCCGATAATATCCTGAAACGTCGCCGGGCGCACACGCTCCGCCAGCGGTTCCGAAAGATGAATGCCGCGCATACGGCGCAGATTCTCATATTCCCGGCTGCTTTCCCGGCGTGATGCCGGCTGCGCGCGCTTCTGTTGACGAAGCTGCCGAAAGAAATAGACGCCCACCACCACGGTGACCGCCAGTTGGATCACCAGCAATACCAGATTGGCCATGCAGATCCCTCCCATCCTTGCTCCCTGGCTAGGATGGACGCAAAGCATGCGGTTCAAGCATGGAAATCAAAGGAATCCTGCAGCATTTTCATAAAAACAGCGCTGGTCAGTGCTAGCTGCCAGCGCCGTTTTACCGTCAGCGTCTGCCGCTGAAGCGGTAAGGATTATAGTCTGTTTGCGGCGTAATAATCGTGTGCGCCAACGAACGATTCTTTGTAACGTTCAGCACAAGCGCAACGCCGCCCATGTTCGTCACCATGTTGGAGCCGCCATAGCTCAGGAACGGCAGCGGAATGCCCGTAATTGGCATCAGGCCGGTGGTCATGCCGATGTTCTCAAACACATGGAACAGCAGCATGCCCATCACCCCTGCGATGATCAGCGAGCCGAACTTATCCTGCGTGTACCGCGCAAGATACAGCATGCGCAGAATAATCAGCAGGTAGACCGTCAAAATCGCCATGCAGCCCACGAAGCCAAAGGCTTCGCCAATGGAGGAGAAAATGAAGTCCGTCCAGTCGGCAGGCACATAGTCCAGCTGCGCATAGGAGCCGTCCACAAAGGGGCCGATACCATACAGCCCGCCGGAGCCAATGGCTATCTTGGACTGCGTTTGCTGATAGGCGTCCGTAGAGGAATACGTTTCCGGGTCAAAGAAGGCCAGAATACGCTGCAGGCGGTAACTGTCCGATCCGCTTGCCACGGCAAGGCCATAAATTGCAAGGATGCCGATGACTGCCGCCAATGCAAGGCCCAGCAGAATCTTCCAGTCCACATTTGCAAAATACAGCATCACTGCGAACAGGAAGATGATCACCAGGAAGGAACCCATTTCACCCTGAAGCATAATGACCAGACCAGGGACAAGCACCAGCAGCATAATGCGGATAAATTCCTTGAGCGTACCCATGGGCCGATCATGCTTCGCCAGCTCCTTCGCCAGCATCAGAATCATGGACAGCTTCGCAAATTCAGACGGCTGGATGGTAAAGCCCCAGATAATGTCCATCCACGCCTTCACGCCTGACGCCTGCGAAGCGAACAGCACAACGACCAGCAGCGCACTGCCTGCGTAATAAATCAGGTTTGTCCGCCGCCGTAGCCAGTCATACGGCAGATTCACGATGAAGGCCACAATGAAGGGCGCAATCATCAGGAACACAAACTGACGCATGCTGTAGGACGACTCGACAATATGATTCAGCAACGGCGCGTCCGAGGTCGAGGACGTGCTGTAGGTTGCTACGCTCACGGCAATAACGCCGAAAATTGCCAGCCCAAACACCAGCAGCGTCAGCGTTTTATCAAAATGCGCACGAGAGCGTCGGTTTTCTACCATCATTGTAGCTTCATCACCTTTACTTTCCGATGAAACAGGCGCGCGAGCAAGCTCTTTTTCGCCTGTCCATAGGCAGGAAGCGGCGCCTCCTGCCCCATCATCCGCAGTGCGATCCGCTCCAACGCGCGTCGCCCTTCGCAATCCACCTCCATGGGTGAAATATGCTTGAGCAGCGCACGGTAAATCATTTCCTCCTGCGGAACTTCTCCCAGCAGATGCAGGTCCAGCGTCTCAGCAACTACCTTCGCAGGATACATTTCCCCTGCTTCGATCAGTGCAGGCTGCAACCGATTCACGATCAGCTGGGGACGCGGCGCTTTCTTCTCCATCAGGACACCGGCAGTCTTTTCCACATCGCGTATGCACACATCATCAGGGGTCGAAACAAGGATCACCTCATCCGCCGCATCCGCGATAGCCCGCAGGCCGCGCTCTACGCCTGCGGGGCAATCGATCAGGATGTGGTCAAAGCGGCTGCGCAGCTGTCCGATCACCTTGCGGAAGCCCTTCGGATCCATGTTTTTTACCCGGGCAAACTGTGAAGCAGGCAAAAGGCTCAGCTTTTCGTACAGCGAATGCTGCACCAGTGCCTGATTCAGCGTACACCCCTTGTTGATCACATCCAAAATGTCGTAAACAATGCGGTTTTCAAGTCCAAGAATCGCATCTTGATCCCGCAGACCGATGTCTGCGTCCACAATGACGACTTTCTGTCCCTGCCGGGAAAGCGCCACCCCCAGGCAGGAGGTGACCATGGATTTGCCTACACCGCCCTTACCGGAGGCGATGAGCCATGCTTTAGCCTTTGCCATGCTTTTCCTTCCTTCCGTCAGGGTGCCAACGAGTTGCCGTAAGGCAGCGTGTAGTCTGTGGAACGCAGATCCTTCTGGTTCATGTACCACTCAATAAATTCCTTTGCCGCCAGCGAGGCTTCGCCGCCGCTGTAGCCGCTGGGAATGAACACCGCCACGGCGATCTCCGGGTTTTCGTAGGGTGCGAAGGCAACGAACCATGCGTTGTTCTCCAGGTCGATGGTGGTAACTTCAGCCGTACCTGTTTTCGCGGCGATCTGCTCACGATATTTCCAGCCGCTGAAGTATTTTGCTGCGGTACCGGACTCGTCCACAACGCCCTTCATCCCCTGGTGGATGTAGGTCAGATATTCAGGATGCTCCAGCTCCGAAATAAGCGTTGGTGTGCGCTGGGAGAGAATTTCACCCTCGGGGCTGGTGATGGAGTCGATGATGCTCACATTGTACACCTTGCCGCCGTTGGCGATGGCGCACACATACCGCGCGACCGCTGCCGGGGTCACCACGGTGACCGACTGACCGATTGCTGCCAGAATGGTCTGCGCACCGCCCCACTTGATGTCGTTCATATAGTTGTAGGTATCACCGATGATAGTTTGCCGATAGACCATTTCCTTGGTCATGTTCAGCTCCTCCATCAGGATGGTACGCATGTTGTCCAGCCACTGGCTTTCACTGTAATTCACTGCCATGTCCATCAGTCGCTTGGCGCAGGCGCTCAGGCGCTCATCGGTGTATTCCAGACCGCGGCTCGCACCGCAGTTTTTCAGGTGCTTCTTGATAGCGTTGAAAACGATGATCGGCAGGGAGGTATCCTGGCTGGCCTCGTTCATGGCCTTCGTGGTGTCGTACAGGCTGGTCTGGCAGCCTACGACGCTGCGCACCTCACCGGGCAGGTCAATGCCCGTCTTGCTGGTCAGACCCAGTTGCGAGGCATATCGGTACAGCCGTTCCTCTCCCAGACGGTCGCCAATGGTGTAGAAGAAGTAGTTGCAGGAGTGGTTCAGGCCATCGATAATGGTCTGATTCTGATGTTTCTTCCGGCCCGAGGCAGAGATCCAGCATTTAGGCGCTGTCGATTCATCCTTGTTGTATTTAGTGAAATAGCCTTCGTCATTGATGGTTTCCGAAGGGCTAAGCACACCCTCGGACAACGCGCCGATACCCGTGACCATCTTGAAAATGGAGCCAGGCGTTCCGCGCGCATGGATGGCGTAATTCATCAGCAGGTTGCGCGGGTCGGATAGGATCTCAATGGCCTCATCGCCGCCTGCCACCAGCGCGTTCAGGTCATAGGTGGGATAGTTTGCCATGGCAAGCACGCGGCCCTCCATGTCCAGCACCACCATAGCGCCATGCTCTGCCAGCGACAAAGGATACTGCGTCCAGTTACGGTTGGCAATGTCCGTCTTGTTGTTTTCCAGCCACGTTTCATCCACCATCTTCTGTTCCTGGCGGTTGCGGGTGCTGGCAACGTTATCGGCAATGGCGCGTTCCGCCTGCTGCTGATAGCTGGCGCGCAGGGTCAGCTTCACGTTGTTGCCATCCTGCGGCTCGGTGTAGCTCAGTTCACGCACGATCTGAGACAGGCTGTCGCGCTCCACCACGCGGCTGCCCTTCTTCAGCGAGGAATTCTGTGTCAGCCAATCCTCCATGGAGCTTTCGATACCGTCGCGACCGATCTTGTCGTTGTAGCTGTAGCCCTTGGCCTTGTAGGTTTGCCACGAAGACTGGCTTGGAATAGCGCCCGTGTAGCCGATGATCTGCGCAGCAAGGGTGCTGCGGGGATAGATTCGCTTGGTACCCACCGAAATCTCCATGCCCGAAAGGCTCATAGAGCGTGTCTCCACCTCGATGACCGTTTCGTATTTGACATTTTCGGCAATGGTAATGGGCTGGGAGTTGAACACGTTCATCTGCATTTCCGAGTAGACTGCCATGACCTTCAGCATGGTCGCCTCGTCCACCAGAATCATTTCAACTTCCTTGTAGTTTTTCTCTTTTTCCTCCGCCATCACTGCATCGATCTCCGCCTGGCTGGTGGCAAGACGGAATTTCTTCTTCAATGCGGCAATGCACTGTTCCGGCGTACCATAGCGCTCCGTAGAGGTCAAATAGTTGTTGGACCGCCACTGAGATTCACGCTTGGCAAGAACGCTGTCGCTGACACCGGAGCCGAAGTTAAATACCCACTCGTTCGTTTCCGGGTCGCGCTCGATCACAAAGCTGATGCTCAGCTCGCCGCCATTCTTCTCAATGATGCCGATCGTATCAATGATGGAATGGCTAAACGTCGCATACTGGGCGCGGGTCGAGGTCGATGCGTCCTTATAAAAGGTGACGTTATAAATATACTCGTCGTTCGCCAGAATGACCGAATCCGCGTCCGTGATCATGCCGCGCTTGCCATGCAGTGCAATGGTCTTGGTGCGGCGGTCCTCGGCCGTGGTGCTGTACTGTTCGTTATCCACAAGCTGCAATTGCACCAGACCCGAGGTCAGATAAGCAAACATGCCCAGTACAATGACAACAAACAGTGCATAGCGAATTTTCATCGCTCGCTTCAGTTTCGACATAAATCCTCCTTTCTTTGAGAAAGCAGGTGCTTTCTCCGAAAAAGGTTTTGACCGCTTCCTTTACTGTTTTACAGCTGCGGCCTGCAATTGTTTTCTGCCATAACCCAAGTATCTGCGCAGGGGCAGCATCAGCACTGCGGCAGTCAGCATCGTCATGCCAAGGTCCGTCAGTGCGCGGCTTACATGCGTTGCCGTCAGCGCCGAGCCACCCAGGTTCACATACACCAGGTTGATGCCCTCATAAATGAGTGTGTTCAGGCCCGCGCATAATACCGTCCGCAGATAAGGGTTAATGTTCTGCGCCTTTTTGTTCAGGCTGCGCTCGTATTCCAGACGCTTGTCGCTCTTATCTGCAAAGGGCAGTGCGCTGAAAATCGCCGCAACAGGATACATCAGCAGGTTGAAAAATGTGATGGATGGCAGCATCAACTCCATCAGAATGCCATAGATGCCGCCCACCCAGAAGGCCCGCAGCTTGCCGTAACAGACCGTGACAATCGCCGTTACTGCAAATAGCAGGCTGGGCGTTACATTATTCACCGCAAAGTAAGGCATCACGCATACCTGACACAGATACCCCAGCAACACCACCAGCATGAATCGAAAGAACCGCCGCCCGGTCCGCCATAGCATGCCGATCATCCGTTATCATCCTCCCAGGTCATATCCTCGGGGGCAATGGTAATGTACGGTGTGGGCGATGGCGTAGGTGTTGGGCTGGGCGTTGCCGTCGGCTGTCCGCCAATTGGCACATACTCATATACAGGCGATGTATTCTCCGGCGTTGTCACCGGCTCCGGGGTCGCTGTAGGCACCGCCGTAGGCGTTGGGCTGGGCGTTGCCGTCGGTGTTTCCGTCGCATTGGGATCAGGCGTAGGCGTATCCTCCACAAAGAAGGAGCTGCTGCCGCCAATACGAAGCTCCGGCACAGGGCGCTGCGTTTCCAGCGGCACGAACTCAATGTCCGTAGCGCTTTCACGGCCCTGCACCGCCTCGGCCTGGGGTTTATAGCGCAGCACAATGACATACTCAATATGCTCAAAATCCGCCGTTGGCTCCACCACAATGTACTGCTTGTTAGAATCCATGCCGCGGGTCGATTCACGCACTGTGCCGATCGGGATACCCTTAGGGAAGGACATGCCAACACCCGAGGTCACCACCGTATCGCCTGGACGCGGCAGGTGATCCTCCGGTAGATAATACATCCGGCACATAGGGGTACCGTCCACGCCCAGCGTACCGCGCACCGTACCCTGGTCGCGGCTGGACTGGATCAGACCGGCAATAGAGGCCTCGCTGTCAATAATGGTACGCACCTGAGCGCTGGTCTCTGTGGTGTTTTCCGTATAACCCACCAGTGCGCCCGAAATGGTCACAGCCATGTAGTCCTCCACGCCATCCCGCGTTCCGCGGTTGATGGTAAACGTGGAGAAGTAGTTGCCGTCCGCACGCCCGATCACCGTTGCGGTAATGGGGTTCATGCTCTCGTTTGCGGATATTTCATCAAACATGTTCTCATAGGTCGAGAGCTTCTGCTGCAATTCATCCGCCAGCATGGCCTGATAGACCAGCTGCTCATTCTCCGCGCGGAGCTTGTTGTATTCCGTTTCGATATTTGCCCGGAGCTTCACTGTGCGGAAATATCCGGCGATCCCCTCTGTTACATTCGAAAAAAGCGACTGGATCGGCGTAACGATCCGCGCAACGAAGCTTTCCGGTGCGGAAGCCGCCTTTTGCAGTCCCTCGTAGCTGGCGTCGCCGCCCATATTGGTAGCCAATCGGGACAAAATCATGCTGCCCAGCAGCAGAATAATGACAACCGTCACCGCCACGACCATCGCTTTGCGCAGCCAGCTGGGTGCTTCCCGCTTCTTTCGTGCCTTCGCAGGACGGATACGCGCCTTCTTTGGGCTGCGGCGCACAACATCCTCCGCGCCGTCCTCCGGCTCAAAGTTGTCATCCAGGCGCATGTCCTCCTCGGAAATATCCTCCTCGTCGGCACTGCGGCCCATCATGCGCTCCAGCCCGCTCACATCATTGACCTGGGACGAAGACGAAGTATCCTCCTCGCGCCCCTCAGCCATGCGCTCAAGGCCGGAGGTCTCTACCCCCTCGGGCTTTTCCAGCCTCGGCGCATCCAAATCACCTTTCTTTTTGCGCTTACGCTGATAGGCGTGAAAATCGTCATAAACGGTTTCCTCGTCTTCCTCCTTACGGCCCAGAAAGCGCCGCCCGCTGTTTCTTGCCATTGTTTACCTCCGTCTTGCCGCTCACTCTACCTGCATAAATCCCTGCTTGCCAATGGATTGGAGCAGCTGCATATTTTCTACCAGATAGCCAAGGCCCAGCGCGGAGCAGTCCATGGGTTCCTTTGCCAGCAGCACAGGGATCCCCAATTCAGTCGCAATGTACTGGTCCAGCCCAAAGAGCTGCGCGCCGCCGCCGGTCAGATGGATGCCGCCGCGCATAATATCCGCCGCCAGCTCCGGGGGCGTACGCTCCAGCACCCACTTGATAGCAGCAAGGATTGCCATGCAAGGCTCCTTGATGGCCTCCGCTGCCTGCGCCGTTGTAAAGTCAATGTCCTGCGGTATGGGCGAATTCACCGCGCGTCCGCGAATTTTGACCCTTCGCGGGTCATTCAGCGGCACAGCGGAAGCAAGATCCAGCTTCACATCCTCGGCGGTACGTTCGCCGATGATCAGCTGGAATTCCTTCTTAATATAATTAACGATGGCTTCATCCATTTTCATGCCGCCCACCTGAATGGACTGTGCCACCACCAGGCCGCCCAACGAAACAACCGCCACATCCGTTGTGCCGCCGCCGATGTCCACCACCATGGAGCCGATCGGTTCATAGACCGGCAGGCCGGAGCCGATCGCCGCCGCATAGGGCTTCTCGATTAGATACACGGTCTTTGCACCCGCCAGCGTTGCCGCTTCCTGCACCGCCTTGCGCGCAACCATCGGCAGCGTGCAGGGAACGCTGACCAGCACCTTCGGCTTAATCACATGACTTACGCCGATGGCCTTGCGGATGAAATACCGCAAAAGGATTTCCGTCATATCGAAGTTGACGATGCTGCCCGCCTTCAGCGGGCGTACCGCCACCAGCTTATCCCCTGTACGTCCCAGCAGAATTTCGGCCTCATCGCCCACGGCCCGCACATTCCGCTTATTATCGCTGTCAATCACCACAATCGTCGGCTCGCTGACCACAATACCCCGTCCGCGAACATAAACCATGGTGTTAGAGGTTCCCAGATCAATTCCAATTTCAGGTGCAATCAGCGCCATGCAATCATCCCATCCTGTTCCGTCCCTGCCTCCACCGGGATGCCTGCGGCCTGCAAAAGCCGCTGTGTCGTCTCCCAGGGCAGACCTATTACATTTGAGCGGCTCCCGCATACCTGCGTGACCCATTTTCCCGCGCCGCCCTGAAGGGCATAAGCTCCCGCCTTGTCCATCGGCTCGCCGGTCGCCACATAGGCGCGAATCTCTTCCTCGGTCAGCTTGCGGAAATACACGTCGCTGTCCTCCACGGACTGAAAAATGCGTCCCTGCGCATCCACAACGCATACGCCGGTATACACTTGATGCTCCCGCCCGGACAGCCGCTCCAGCATCCGGCAGGCATCTTCTTCATCCTCTGGCTTGCCAAGGGGGCGGTTTTCCAAAGCCACCAGCGTGTCCGCCGCCAGCACCACCCGATGGGGATGCTGCGCCGCCACAGCCAGGGCCTTTTTTCTGCTCAGCTCCGCCACGGCCTCCCGCGCGCCCAGGCTGCAATGCTCGTCCACATCCGCCGCCTGCTTTTCAAAGGGTACGCCCATGCGCGTCAGGATCTCGCTGCGCCGGGGCGATCCCGACGCCAGAATAATGGCTTCCACCTTGCATGCCTCCTGCTTCGTAAGACAATCCATTTTGCATTATAGCACACTTTGCCGCCAACTGGAAATACTTTTGTAAAAATTCAGAGACTCTTCATCTTTGTGAACACGCCGCACCTCCGCCCTCATGCCGCATATCCTGCTTGTGAAGACCTTCCATGGAGGGTCAAAACATAAGGAGGCGCATCAGGATGAGCTTCTATTCCTACAAGAACGCCAACCCCGCCTGCTGTCCCGGCACCATTTCCGGGAATGCCCTGGACGGGCTGCAGGAAAAGGTCTGCGTGCAGGTCAAGCGTGTCTATGACAGCTGCCTGCAGCAGCAGCAGCTCAACGACAAGATCGTCACCATCACCAGCTACGCGCAGGTGGTCAACACCTGCAGCTGCAACAGCTGCGGCTGCTCCGAAACCACCGAGACCGCCACCCCGACCTCTGCACCCGTGCCGCCCATTACCTTTGAAAGCTGCCGTTCCACCACCACGGAGGGAACCATCCGCAACCTGACCGTGGACCGTCTGTGCGACCGTCCCTGCTTTGCACGGGTACGCGCCACCATCGACGTGCCCATCGACATTCTGTTTGTGGACAGCCGCTGCGTAGAGTACATCGGCAAGGGCGTCATCTCTGTGGATCGCGACGTGCTGCTGTCCATCCCGGACGAATCCATCGTGCCCTACACCCTCGAAAGCATGGTCAGCGCCATCTGCGTTTCCGGGCAGTACCTGGGCGATAACCGCTTCAAGATGACCGTCTGCGTCACCATCATCCTGAAGGTGCTGGCAAACGTGGAAATTCTGATTCCCAGCTACGGCTTCTGCAACATTCCCCCTGCCGAGGAGTTCGCGGAAAATGTCTGCGACGAGTTCTTCTCCCTGCCGCTGTTCCCGCCCATGTCCCTGTGCAATGAAGGCACGGTTTCCCACACCAACACACGCTGCACAGGCTGCAACAGTTGCGGCTCCAGCGGCTGCAGCTGCAATCGCAGCTGATCCTGCAGCCTTTTCTTCGGGGAGAGCGTCCGACGACGCGCTCCCCTTTTCCATGCTTTTCCTGCCGTAAAACCGCATGATGAACCGTTTTGGTTTCATGAGGTCGAAACTTGCTTTCCGACCACACTATGCTATAATAAAGTACATGGAAAAAACTCCCAAGGAGGAACGACACACATGATAAAGCCCCGACTTCA
Organism: uncultured Clostridia bacterium; assembly: GCA_934631985.1. Classification (GTDB taxonomy): domain Bacteria; phylum Bacillota; class Clostridia; order Christensenellales; family Aristaeellaceae; genus Egerieenecus. Next base: position 57,343 of record CAKTYE010000002.1, read on the forward strand.
TCGCCTGATTGCCGCACTGCTGGCCTTGACGCTGCTGCTGGGCCTATTTCCCGCATATGCTGTGCAGGTGGACAGCGCGCCGTTAAACACGGGCTATGCCACACGCAACGGTATGGTGCGTGTCTATCTGTCCTCCCTCGGGAATCCTTCCCGTCTGGATATTACCATTTCCGGCAGTTACTCCGTCAATGGCGATGCGACCCTTGCACTGCAAAGCGGCAGCACCGTGCGTGTAGACTTTGATACGGCAACCGGCATGATCTCCCTCACCCGCAATGGGCAGACCACCGCCATGGGTCAATCTGTGGCCTTTCGCCGTCATGCCATTGCTGGGAGCAACGGGCTGAAAATTGCACAGGCGCGCAAAAGTAGCAACCTGTATCCCGGCGATCTCTACCTGACCGCGCAGAAAAGCGGCAGCGGTTATCGGCTTTATACCATTGTGCATGTCTATATCGAATCCTACCTGAACGGCGTTCTGCCTTACGAGCTGGGCAACAGCGCGCCCAGCGAAGCGCTCAAGGCGCAGGCGGTCGCTGCGCGTACGTATACACTCAACAAGATGGAGCTTCGCGCGTCCAGCCTGTACGATGTGGTTGACACGACAAACGATCAGGTGTATTACGGCGATTCCGGCAGCACGCCTGCCTGCACGGCAGCCGTCACAGCAACAAAGGGCATCGTGCTGATGAACAACGGCAAGCTTACCGCCTGCTACTATACTGCCTCCAACGGCGGGCAAACGGAAAGCGCTAAGAATGCCTGGGGAAGCAGCGGTTATCCTTACCTGACCGTCAAGGACGATCCCTTTGATCTGATGAGCAGAGCTGCGACAGTTCGTTCCGCAACCATCTATGCCGACTATGGAAATGCAGGCCAGAAATCCGCGCTGCGGACGCTGCTGAACAGCAAGGCCTCCGCTGCCCTTGCCGCAAAAGGAACCTCTGGCAGTATCGTTTCCATTACTGGCGTAACGCCACACACTCCGAAATATGCCGCGCCCAGCAGGCTTTATACTAAGGTGGACTTTGACGTGGTCTGCCAAACACCCAACGGAAGCGTTCCGCTGACGCTCACAACGTCTATTTTTACCGAGCTGGAAACAGCGCTTGGCCTGGGCATCAACGGCTCCGCCAATGAGCTGTGGAGTGTGAGGCAGTCCGGCGGGAACTGGGTGCTGGAGGCGCGCCGCTATGGTCATGGCGTTGGCATGAGCCAGCGCGGCGCCATGCAGATGGCGTCCATGGGTTATACTTATGACCAGATTCTTGGCTTTTATTATGATGACGCTGCCCGTGTGCAGTACAACTTCACCCAGACCATTCTCTCCGGTGTGGAAACAGGCGGCAAGGACACTGTCACCTCGACAGAACCCCCTGCCGACCTGGAGGAAAGCACAACCTGCACCGCTGTTGTCCGCCTTGTCTCCGACAGTGATCGCCTGCTGCTGCGCAAAACGGCTTCCGCCAACGGCGAAGTGTTGACCACGCTGATGCAAAGCAGCCTGGTCAACGTCCTCAGCCAGGGCGAGACATGGACACAGGTACAGTACGGCAGCATCATCGGCTATGTGCAGACCAGCGCCCTGACCCTTCGGGGAACACCACCCACAAATGCGGAACAGCCCAGCACCTCGTTAGCGGGATATGCAACTGTCCGTGCTAACGGTACGCTGAATCTGCGGGCAAGCGCCAGTGCGGGGGCAAGCATTGTCACAACTATTCCCAACGGCACCATTTTGCCTGTATTCTCCAAGACCGATGCTTGGGCCAAGGTGCAGTATGGCCTACAGGTCGGCTATGCGTCCACGGATTTTCTGGCCTTTTCGGATCGCTATCCCGGCACAGCCACCAGCGACACAACCGAAGGCAGCGCGACGGTAAGCATCCCCGGCGGAAGCGGCACAGTCAATTTCCGTGCAGAGCCGTCTACCAGCGCAAAAGTACTTGCCCAGATTTCCCACGGAACGGCTGTCACCGTGCTGCGGAACGACGGCTCCTGGTGCTATGCACTGGTCAAGGGACAATACGGCTACATCATGTCCCGTTACCTGTCCTTTTCTACAAAGGACGCGCCGCAGGATGAGGTGTCCTCCCCGCTGAACCCCGGAGAGCTCGAAGCCGTGGTACAGTGCGTGGATGCTGTCGCGCCGCTGCTGTCCGCTGCGGATGCCCATGCCGCAGTACTGGCTTCCATTCCGCGCGGAGAAAGCATTGTCGTCATCCAGCGCGGCGCAGACTTCTGTCAGGTACGCTACGGCTCTCTGCAAGGCTACGTTGCGACCTCACTGCTGCGTTTCCCAGGCGACACACAGCAGGAGCTTATTCGCGGCTATGCCCGCGTCACCACCGCTTCCGGCAGTCTGAACCTGCGCTTGCAGGCCAAGGCAGGCAGTAGCATTCTGCGTACTATTCCGCGCAATGCCCGTGTTGCTGTGCTCTCTTATGGTGATAGCTGGTGTCATGTGCTGTATGAGGATACCATCGGCTACGTTATGCGCGCCTATCTCACCATGGAAGCAAGCAGCAGCACCCCTGCCGAAGGAACCTCCTACGCGCTGGTGACTACGCCCTCGGGGACGCTTAATCTTCGTGCTGTACCGTCGCGCAATGCACAGGTTTTGACAACCATCGCCCCCGGTACACGCCTGACTGTGTTGGAACGCGGGGCCAGCTGGTCGAAGGTGCAGTACGGCTCCCTGACAGGCTATGTCATGACGGAGTTCCTGATTTTCGAAGCTGACGCTCCCACGCCCACGCCTGCACCAACTGCCACCCCGGAAGCGACTGCTGCGCCTGTCACAGAAACGCCCACCGCATCGGAACCTACCCCTACGCCGGTGCCTTCCGTCCAGCCTACGGAGACACCCACTGCGTCTCTCCCGCTGGCGCAGGTCCATACGGGCAACGGCTATCTGAACCTGCGTCAGCGCGATAGCCAATTCTCCGCCGTGATCGGGCAAATTCCCGATGGTTCATCCCTGACCGTGCTGATCTATGGCAGTGCCTGGACGCAGGTCACATGGCAGGAAAAGACAGGCTATGTGATGACGCGCTATCTGCTCTTCTCCGATGATGTGCCAACGGCGGCTCCTGCTACAGCCACGCCGACACCTGTACCAAGCGGCGCAGCCACAACGGCAGCCCGCGTCAGCACCCCCTCAGGCGGACTGAATCTCCGCGAAACCGCCTCAGTAACAGCAAAAATTCTTCGTGTTATTCCCCGTAATGCGCTGGTCACGGTCTATGCCCGCGCAGATGGCTGGGCGCATGTATCCTACGAACAGACGCGCGGATATGTACAGACACAGTTCTTGACAGACCTGCTGCCCTCCCAGCCCACTGCGACCCCCACTGCTGATGCCTCTGTTTCCGCAAGCGCTTGGGTCACAACACCCTCCGGCGGATTGAATCTGCGGGAGACTGCCTCCACCACCGCGAGAGTATTAACTGTCATTCCACGTCATGCCGAAGTGACCCTGCTGCAAAGTGGAGCTGATTGGAGCCGCATCACCTATCAGCAATGGACAGGCTATGTGCAGTCGAAATTCCTGACGGCAACCATGCCGACGACTTCCGCTGCATCAACTGCCACGCCTGCATCTAGTCATGCAGCAACGCCCACACCCACGCCGCCGCAGCCCTCTGCCGACAATACCACCACTGAGCCTACGCCAACCCCAACGGAAGCGCCCACACCTACTGCGGAACCTGCTTCCGTCCTGACTGGCGATGGCGAGATCCTCCTCTATGCCGATCCTGATGAAAACGGCGAAGTGGTCACAACCCTGCCCGCCGAAACGGTGCTGACACTGCTTCGTTCAGGCGACACCTGGTGCCTTGTTCGCTGGGAAGCACGGCAACTGGAAGGGTATTGCCAAACACGCTATCTGACTTTTCTTAAAGGAGCCATGCCATGATAGACGATGAACGCCTGGATGATCTGCAATTTGCCGGTCTGCGCATTCTGCAAAAGACCAGCGGCTTTCGCTTTGGCATGGATGCGGTGCTGCTCAGTGACTTCGCTCAAGCCCGTGCTGATGCAGTTGTTGCGGACTTTGGCACAGGCACGGGAATCCTTCCGCTGCTGCTGTGGGGCCGCGGAAAGGGTACACGCTTTGAGTGCTTTGAGCTTCAGCCCGCTATGGCAGAAATGGCACAGCGAAGCATGGCCCTGAACGGTCTTTCCGAGCGCATCCATGTACACAATGCTTCTGTAGAGGAAGCTCCGCAGCTTTTTTCCCCGTGCAGTGTGGATTTGATCGTCTGCAACCCGCCCTACGGCACACCCGGTGCAACGCTTCGCAATCCCAGCGCGGCTAAAAATGTTGCGCGGCATCAGGATGAGCGCGGCCTAAAGCCCTGGTTTACGGCAGCTTATCAGCTGCTGCGCGGTCGTGGACGCATGGCGTTGATTTACCCTGCTCCCATGATGCTTGCCCTGATGAATGACCTTGCGCGCGCCGCATTGACACCCAAGCGCTTTCGGCTCGTCTATCCCCGTGCAGACAAGCCTGCGAACCTTGCGCTGATAGAGGCCGTAAAGGATGCCCGGCCTACCCTTCAACCTGAGCCGCCACTCATCGTCTATGAAGCGGACGGTTCTCTTACGCCGGAGCTGAAGCGCATTTATCATCAGGTATAAAATCTTACATGCCTACAGAAAAGAGCGGCTCTCCATTTTTGAAGAGCCGCTCAAGCATTTTACGAAGGGAATATCTTACTTTGCAAGGGCATCCGCAGCCGCAGCAGCACCCGTGCAATGGCCCATGGTAGAGTACATGCCCAGAGACGCCGCCAGGATATAGTTCTCGTTGTAGAAGTAACGGTTGCTCATTTCACCAGCCGCATACAGACCGGGAATGACCGTACCGTCCTGACGAGTCACACGGCCCTGATCCGTCGTGGTCACGCCGCCCGCAGAACCAAAGGTCGTGGGATACACCTTCACCGCATAGAAGGGAGCCTTGTCCAGCGCCTTCAGGAACGCAGCATCCTTACCGAACTCCTCGTCCTTGCCCGCCGCGACAGCCGCAGTGTACTTCTCATAGGAAGCCACCAGGTTCTTGGTATACACATGCATGTTCAGGGCCAGCTCCTCAATGGTCTCGCCCTTCGCCACAACACCGCTTGCCACGCCCGCTTCCAGCGCCGCAGCCGCAGCCTCATCAGAGGAATCGAACACATACCAGAAGGGCGCAATGCCATTCTGAATCATGTCAGAAGCCGTCATGTCCATGGTATCCCAGCCCGCGCTGACAGCCTCGTTGCCGAAACGGTCGCCATTGGCATTCACGCCCAGCTGGCTGTAGATCGCCAGCGCAGAGGTGTCAGTCAGCGCAGACAGCTGCGGATCAACCACGGTGCTGAACAAAGGCGTTGCGAACACATCAAAGGTGCCTGCGCCCACCTCCAGCGCCATCAGGAAGCCATCGCCCGTGTGGCTCACAGCACTGGCGGAAATCAGGCCCGCGCGATGCAGCTTGGGGCTGTACTTCTCCACCAGCTCTTCATTCTGAGAAATGCCGCCGGTCGCCAGCACAACACTCTTAGCTTCGAAGGTGATGATGGAATCCTCGGTTTCGGCAACCGCGCCGATCACCGCACCGTTTTCATCCGTCACCAGAGACACGCCCTTGGTGTTCAGCCGCAGTTCAACGCCGTTCTTCTGGCAAACATCCACCAGCATGGAGATCAAGCCCGCGCCGCCGCCGTTCGCCAGCGCCATGGGATAGCTGCTGGAAGCCGCATAAGGCTCGGCAGAGAACTCCACGCCGCTGGAAACCAGCCCGTCAACCGCCTTACCAGTCTCGGCAACAACGCTTTCCAGGCGCTCCCAATCAGGATAGCCGCTGTCCACGCCGGAAGCGTCCATCTTCTTGTGCCAGTAAGCCATTACCGATTCCAGATTGTCGCTTTCCAGGCGATTATCCGCGAACAGCTCAGAGCCTACGCAGACCAGGATGCCGCCCGCGGTATTCGTGGTGCCGCCTGCCATCGCCATCTTATCGATAATGACCACGTTTGCGCCGTTCTGCTTGGCAGACAGCGCTGCCGTCAGGCCCGCCATACCCGCGCCGATAACCAGCACATCGGTGGACTCGGTAACAGCCGCCTTTTCGACCGCCGCTACCTCCTCCACTGCCTTATAATCATCGGGATTTACACCGGCAACCACCAGTGCTGCTTCCACAGCCGCCAGAATGCCATTGCTGGTCAGGGTCGCACCCGTCACGGTATCCACCGCCAGGCTGTTGTTCTTTACAATCTCCGCAGGAACCTTCTCCACCGCAGGATCGCTGATACCCGCATCGTCGCCATTCTTGGTCACTTCAACGCCAGTAATGACCTTTTCGTCATTCAGCGTTACACTAACCTCAATGGATCCCTCGCCGTTTTTGCCCGCCCCTGCGCCCGTGTAGGTCTCGTCGGCAAATGCCGGGAAGGCCATCAGCGTCGCCAGCATGCAAACACTAAGCACCAGAGAAATAATCTTCTTTCCTTCTTCTTTCATTCTTGCTGGGAAAGGTTGCCGACTTATTCTATCGGATATTGCGTCCTTCGTCAAGGTTAAGCCGCTTTAATTTGTGACAAAAATATCATTTTGTTACAAAAAAGCGTCCTGTGCCTTGTTTGGAGGCACAGGACACAAGGGCTGCTTACTTGTCGTAATTCACAACCAGAGAGAAATCGGGAGCCTTCAGCGAAGCGCCGCCGATCAGACCTCCGTCGATCTCGGGCTGCGCCATCAGGCCCTTGACATTCTTGGGGTTCATGCTGCCGCCGTACTGGATGCGCACCTTGTCGGCAACCTCCTGACCATACTTGCGGGCAACCGCTTTACGGATCACGCCGATGGTCTCGTTTGCCTGCTCGTCCGTCGCGGTCAGGCCCGTGCCGATCGCCCACACAGGCTCATAGGCAATGACAACATCCTCAACCTGCTCGTTGGTCAGGCCAGTCAACGCGATCAGCGTCTGATATTCCACCAGCGCATCGGTGTAGCCAGCCTCACGGTCAGCCTTCATCTCACCCACGCACAGAATGACCTTCAAGCCAGCCTTCACCGCCGCCAGCACACGTTGGTTCACGGTCGCATCCGTCTCGCCGAAATACTGACGGCGCTCGCTGTGACCGATGATGACATATTCCACGCCAGCGGCCTTCAGCATGTCTGCGCTCAGCTCGCCGGTGAATGCGCCGGATTCCTTCCAGTGGACGTTCTGCGCGCCCAGATGGATGTTGCTGCCCGCCGCCGCTTCCTTCACCGCAGCAAAGTCCACCGCGGGAACGCACACGACCACGTCGCAATTTGCGTCAGCCACCAGGGGCTTCAGCTCGGTCACAAGCGCCGCCGCTTCCGCGGGGGTCTTGTTCATTTTCCAGTTGCCAGCAATAATTGCCTTACGCATTTGTCATTCCTCTTTCTTCCATTCAGTGTTGCGCAAAAGCGCAGGAGGCGGACCGCATAAGCATCGTCCTCCTCCTGCGTTAGAATAGATTACTTCTCGTCCAGGCAGGCAACGCCGGGCAGGGTCTTGCCTTCCAGGAATTCCAGAGAAGCGCCGCCGCCGGTGGACACATGGGTCACCTTATCGGCAAAGCCCATCTGCTCGATCGCAGACGCGCTGTCACCGCCGCCGACGATGGTCACGCCCTTGCACTCCGCCATAGCCTTGGCGATTGCACGGGTACCCACCGCGAAGTTGTCAAACTCGAACACGCCCATCGGGCCATTCCAGACAACCGTACCGGCATTGGAAATTTCGTTGGCGAAAATCACCTGGGTCTTGGGGCCAATGTCCATGCCTTCGAAGTTATCAGGGATCTCCTTGGAATGCACGGTAATGCGCATGCAGTCGTTGGAGAAGCTGTCGCCCGCCTCGTTGTCCACGGGCAGCAGGAACTTGACGCCCTTTTCCTTCGCCTTTGCCATCAACTCCTTGGCTAGCTCCACCTTGTCAGCCTCCAGCAGAGACTTGCCGACATGACCGCCCAGGGCCACCTGGAAGGTATAGCTCATGCCGCCGCCGACGATCAGGGTGTCGACCTTTTCCAGCAGGTTGTTGATCACGCCGATCTTGTCGGAGACCTTCGCGCCGCCCAGCACCGCCACAAAGGGACGAGCCGGATCCTCCAGCGCCTTGCCCATGATGGACAGCTCCTTGCCGATCAGGTAGCCAGCCACGCAGGGAGACAGGAACTTCGTAACGCCCTCGGTGGAGCAGTGCGCACGGTGGCAGGAGCCAAAGGCATCGTCCACATAGCATTCCGCCAGAGAAGCCAGCTCCTTGGAGAAGGTCTCGTCATTCTTGGTCTCTTCCTTGCGGAAGCGGGTGTTCTGCAGCAGCACAACGTCGCCGTCCTTCATCGCAGCAACGGCAGCCTTTGCCTTCTCGCCCACCACATTGTCATCATCCGCGAAAACAACGGGCTTGCCCAGATAATCGGACAGGCGCTCCGCAACAGGCGCCAGAGAGAACTTGGCTTCCGGGCCGTTCTTCGGCTTGCCCATATGGCTGCACAGAATGACCTTGCCGCCGTCGGCGATCAGCTTCTTGATGGTGGGCAGCGCCGCCACAATGCGCTTGTCGCTGGTGATCTTCCCATCAACCATGGGAACATTGAAATCGCAGCGGACGAGAACCCGTTTGCCGGCAACCTGGATGTCATCAATCGTCTTCTTGGCCATGGTGCCACACTCCTTCAATATGTTTCCTTACTTTTGTTATCTATTGCAAATGGCTCCGGCGTATTTCACCCCGGATGACCGTGCAATCAAAAATTTATTTCTCCATCAGCCGCAGCATTTCCTCCGCCGCGCCCTCATCGGTGACAAGCACCGCATGGCGATGGCTCCGCAGCACTGCTAGGATCGCCTGGCCTTTTCTGCGTCCTGCGGCTACTGCGACCATCTGGCAGCCCGCCGGTACATGCGTCAGCTCCACGCCCACGCTGGATACCGAGCAGATGGGCCGCCCCTCCGCATCGTAATACGACCCCAGTGATTCTGCAACCGCACCCTTTTCCAGCAGCTCGCGATAGGTCAGCAGGGGCATTTCCCGGCTGCGAGCCATGTCGTCTGCGCGTCCGATGCCATGCAGAATCACATCCGCGCCCTGTAACAGCGCCAGTGTTTCCTTGACCTCCGGCAGCTTGAGCATTTCCTGCATTGCCGCCGCATCCAGGTGATCCGGCAGGTGCATCAGCCGATGGTGTCCGCCTACGTTGCGGGCAATTTCCGCCGCCAGTGTATTGGCCTGTGTCTCCACCGTGCGGCCCATGCCACCCCGCGCAGGAACGACCATCACGTCCAGCGGAAGTGGAGATTGAATGTATTTCGCAACCTCCGCCATGGTGGAGCCGCCTGTCACCGCCAGCGTCGTGCCGTTTTGCAGCAGCACCCGAACGCGCTGCGCCGCCATCCGGCCCACGTCCTGCAATACACGCGGGTCTTCATCGTAATCCCCCGCTGCGATGCACACGCGATCAATGTTCAGCGTTGCGGACAATCGCGCCTCCATGCTGGCAATCCCCCGCATGGCCCGACTAAACTCCCTTGCGCTTGGCAACAGGCTCTGCGCCTTTTCCGTCAGCGTCATGCCCGCCGCATCCAGGTTGAGGAAGCCTTCCTCCCGCAGGAAGGATGCAACAGAACGGATCTCCCGCTCAGGCAGCTCCAGCCGCGCCGCCAGCTGCCGCCGACCGATCGGCTCCCAAGCCGCAATGCGTTCCAGCACAAGAGTACGCAGCGTCATTTGTGCAGCCAAGTCGGGTCCAAGGCGCTGCAGCAGCGCCAGAAAGTCATCCTGCATGCAGAACCTCCTACCAGTGGGGCGCTGTTCGCCCTAGTGGTCAATTTCCGTCCCGATTATTCTACCATACTCCGGAAGGTTCTGCAAGCCCTGAAACACAAGTTTGTGAATTTTTTGCTTTTTATTTCTTGTTTCTCCCTCTCCCGCATACGCTGATGCAGGAGGTGGTTGCCGTGGTGCGCGTGAACCTGCGCATTATGCTTTTTCTGGCGCTGCTCATGGGCGCGCTGTATCTGTTCAGCCGTTGGGGCCGCCCCACAGGCGCAGGAACGCGCCTGCTCCGCAGCGTGATGCTGGGCTTTGCGCTTCTGCTGGGCTGGAATCTGCTTGCTCCCGCTTCGCTCACGCTGGGGGTGAATCCACTTTCCGGGGCCGCTGCGGGCCTGCTGGGACTCCCCGGCCTCTGCTTATTGCTGGTGCTGAAGGCGCTTTAGACCTGCACAACCTCAACGCCCTCCACAGCCTCGTTGATCAAGGCCTCCATGTCCAGCTTACCCTCGCCATAGAGGATCTTCTCCATCTTTGGGTGAGTCGCGGGATGCCGGGGCGTAAAGACCGTGCAGCAGTCCTCATAAGGCAGAGAGGACGTTTCAAACGTGCCGATGCGCTTGGCGACCTCGATAATTTCCTCCTTGTCCGACCCGATCAGCGGACGGAACACAGGCATGTCCACCACGCTGTCCGTGGTGCCGAGGGCCTCCATGGTCTGGCTTGCCACCTGACCGATGCTCTCGCCGGTGATTAGCGCCTCGCTCTCCGTCTTGCGGGCGATGCGTTCAGCAATGCGCATCATGAAGCGACGCATGATTAGCGTCGTGTATTCCTCAGGGCACTTCTCGTGAATTTCCATCTGAATTTTTGTAAACGGCACAACGTATACGCGAATGCCGCAGCAGCTTTCCGAAAGGATACGCGCCAGATCCAGCACCTTTTCCTTGGCGCGGTCGCTGGTATAGGGATAGCTATGGAAGTGAACGGCATTGATCTTCACGCCGCGCTTTGCGATCATCCAGCCTGCAACAGGGCTATCGATGCCGCCGGACAGCAGCAGTGTTGCTCTGCCGTTGGTTCCCACAGGCATGCCGCCCACGGCGGGAACCACCCGCACATAGAGATACGCCTTTACGCGGATCTCCACGTTGAGCTTATGCTCAGGCGCATGCACATCTACCTTCAGGTTGGGATTATGCGCCAGCACATAGCCGCCGATGGCCTTGTTCATGTCGTTGCTTTCCATGGGATAGCGCTTATCGCTGCGGCGGGCAAACACCTTAAAGGTGCCGCTCATGCCCTCCATCATCTTGCTGGCCTGGGCACAGATAGCGTCGAAATCGTCCTTCTCCATCTCCACCGCAGGGCAGACGCTATGCACGCCGAACACCTTCGTGACCCGGCGGATGCACTCCTCCTGATCCGTGTAATCGCTGACGAAGACGCGGCTGTCCTGAAGCCAGACCTCACCGCCCACGTCCTTCACGGCGTAGTGAATCTTCTTCACCAATTCCTTCATAAAATAGGGACGGTTCAATCCCTTCAAAAAGATTTCGCCGAAGCGAACCAGCAGCAGTTCCCGCATGTTGTTCACCCTTCCTTATCTTCTGACAAATCGGCTGAGCAGCTTATACTGCGCCGCCAGGCAATCCGCCGTATAGGTCATTTCCTCCGCTGTCAGGCCCGGACACAGGCTGAACCGCAGCGCGCTGTCAATGCGCTCCATGGGCAGCTTCATCGCCGTCAACACGCCTGAAAGCTTTTGCTTGCGGCTGGAACAGGCCGAACCGCTGGATACATAAATACCGTCTCCCTCCAGGGCAAAGAGCATAGTCTGGCTCCGCACCGGCGGGAAGGATACGTTCAGAATATGCGGCGCGCAGGCCGGGTCGTCCAGTGCCGGACCGTTCAGCCGCGCCGCAGGAATGCGTTCCTGGATCAGTTGCCACAGCAGGCGCTTATTTGCCATCATTTCCGCAGGGCCGTCTGCCGGGTACGCACGGACGGCCTCCCCCAGGCCCAGAATGCCAGGAGTGTTTTCCGTGCCGGAGCGATAGCCATCCTCCTGCCCGCCGCCATGCAGAATAGGCGCGACCTTGAAATCCTTGGCGAGGATCAAGCCGCCCACGCCCTTGGGGCCATGAATCTTGTGCGCACTGAATGCGTAGGACTGCAAATGGAGCGCCTTAAAATCCAGCGGGGTACGCAGGAAGCCCTGCACACCATCCACATGAAGGGCCGCTTCCGGACACTTTGCATCCCGCAGCCTGCTGATCTCCGCCAACGGCTGCACCGCGCCGGATTCGTTGTTCACCTGCATGCAGCAGATCATGCGCACATCTGTATCAAGGTGTGCTTCCAGCCAATCCAAGTCAGCTGTGCCAGTCGTAGTTACGGGAATTTCCTCTACCTGATGACCCATGCGGCGAATCTCATCCTCGCAGGCCAGCACCGCAGGATGCTCCACGCAGAGGATCAGCACACGCCCCGGCTGACGTACCCCGCGCAAATGACCGAGGATCGCCAGATTGTCGGCTTCCGTGCCGCAGGAGGTAAAAATCAGCCGTTGCCCCGCCGCACCTGCCGCCTTCAGGCATGCTTCCCGCGCCGCAGCAACCTTTTTCTCGGTCTCCATTGCGGGCTTGTACAGTGCAGAGGGGTTATACCAATCCTGCTCCAGCGCTTCACGCATAACAGCGACCACCCGTGGAAAAGGCCGGGTGGTCGCACTGTTGTCCAAATAGACCTGCATGTCGTTTACTCCTGGTAAGCCCCATGGGGCAGATACTGCTTAATGTAGCTCACCATTTCCTCGCTGGGCTCCAGCACAATGATGCGCTTGTTGCTTTCCTTCTGGAAATAGAAATAGTACAGGTTGCTGCCCCGGTTGAGGAACCAATTGTCCTTGCGAATGCCGGGCATAGTCACATAGCGGTTGAAGGCGTTGCCCGTCACAGGGCCGAAGGCCTCCACGTTGCGAACCTTCAGGCTGCCCAGACTCTTGCGCTTGCTGTTGTTGAACACCATTGCAAAGTCCAGATCGCCGTTGGTGAAGGTGTATTCATACTCCGTGCGCAGACGATCACGGAACAGGAAAAGCACCACCGCAACGCCGGCGAAAACCAGCGTTTCGATCAACGCAGGAATAGAAAAGTTCATGAACAGCACGTTCAGCAGAAACAATGCCAATATGCCGGACAGCACCATTACCACCATAGACAGATAAAATAGAATTTCATTACCAGTTTTGTTCTTTTTGACCACGATTTCTTCCAGAAAACGATCCATAGTACAGCCCTCCAAGTATATTTTATCGGAACACCAAAAACAGTATCGTTGTAAGAATGCCGAGGATCGCACCGCCCAGCACCTCCAGAGGCGTGTGACCCACCAATTCCTTCAGATCATCGTCCGAAATCGGCTTGCCATTGACAAACACGTTGCGGAGTATTTCATTGATGACCTGCGCCTGGTTGCCCGTCTCCCGCCGAACGCCCGTCGCGTCATACATGACAATAGACGCTAAGGTAAAGGAAATTGCGAATTCTACCGTGTTAAAGCCATGCGTAAAACCGATCATCAGCGTCAGCGCCACCACAAAGGACGTATGGGACGAGGGCATGCCGCCCGAGCCGAAAATGCGGCGCCAATCCCATTTCTTTTCGACAATGCGATAGGTCGGTATCTTCAGCGCCTGCGCAATGAACCACCCCGTCAGCGCACATATCAAAACTTCGTTTTGAAAAATTTCCAGTATGCTGTGCAACCTTGAAAGCCTCCCTTGATGTCACTGTCTGTTATTGTACCCTTGTAAGGGTGCTTTGCGCAAGAGCTTTCAAAAAATTCGCTTTTTCTTCATAAATGGAAAGACTTGCCACGGCCTGAGCAATGTGCTCCGCCGCTTCCCTGCTCGTCTGCTCCACACCAACGCAGGCAGGCCAAGTCAACTTTCCCAGCGTCGCATCCATACCGACGTTTTTACCCAACAGTACCGGGTCACCTTCCAGATCCAGCAGATCGTCCACCATCTGAAACGCCAGCCCCACGTGATACCCATAGCTGCGCCCCGCCGCCAGCTGCTCCTCTGTTGCACCTGCCAGCAGCAGTCCCGCCTCCATGGGGGCCATCAGCAGATCTGCCGTCTTGTGCGCATGAATGTACGAGACCTTTTCCAGCGTAGGCTCCGTTCCCTCCAGCGTCACGTCCAGCGTCTGCCCCGCGATCATCCCGGTCACACCCGCACGGCCCGCAATCGCCTCTGCCGCCCGCAACCCCGCCAGATCGCCCGCCTTTGCCGCTGTGTGCAGCATCAGCTCATAGGCCGCATTCAGCAGACCATCTCCTGCCAAAATCGCCACAGCCTCACCGAACACCTTGTGGTTCGTGGGCTGTCCGCGCCGCAGATCATCGTTGTCCATGGCAGGCAGATCATCATGGATCAGGCTGTAGGTGTGGATCATTTCCAGTGCACAAGCATACGGCACCGCAAGCGAAACATCCTCCCGCAGCAAGCCATAAGCCGCCAGCAGCAGCACGGAGCGCAGCCGCTTTCCGCCTGCTTCCAGCGAATACAGCATCGCCTTTTTCAGCGTCTCGGGAATATCACCCAGACTGTTCATCTGCACTTCCAGCTGATCGTTGACCAGCTTTTCCAGGCTTTGATAGGTCATACTTCCTCCTTGGGAGGCTGCTCCTCCCCCAGCACGGTCAGCCGCTGCTTCATCTCCGCCAGTTCCTTTTCCATGCCCGTGAGCAGCTTCAAGCCCGTCTCATAATCCTTGAGGGCCTCTTCAATGGGCTGACCGCCTTCCTCCATGCGCTCCAGCAGGGCTTCCACCTGCGTCAGCTGCTCCTCAAAGGTTGCTTTCTTCTTGCCTGCCATGCTGCCGCTCCTTTTCTGCTGTCACACGGACCGTTCCGTCCGCAAAGCGTAAATCCATCGTGCCTGCCTGTCGTGCCTGCTCTGCACTGGTCACGGGCTTGCCATGATGCAAGGCCAGCGCATAGCCGCGCCCCAGTACCGCCATCGGCCCCAAGGCTGTCAGCTTTGCGCGATCCTCCGCAACACGCGCTGCAAGCGCTGCAATCTGCACCTGCATGGCAGTCTCCATCCGCGTCCGCAGCAATGTCAGGTGATGCTCCTGCTGCGTTAACTGATGTGCCGGGTGACACGCTGCCAGCCGTGCCCGCAGCAGCGCGGCGTTTTGCTCCTCCTGTATCAGGCATTTTTTCATGCTCTGCGCGAGCTGCTGCCGCAGTGCCGTCAGCTCTCCCAGCAGCTCACGCCGATCCTGCACTGCAAGCTCTGCCGCCATGGAGGGCGTTGCTGCGCGAACATCCGCCGCAAAGTCTGCCAGCGTTACATCCGTTTCATGTCCCACTGCGGAAATCACAGGCACGGGACTTTCCGCAATCGCGCGGACGACACATTCTTCGTTGAAGGCCCATAAATCCTCCATGGAGCCGCCGCCACGCCCCATAATGATCACATCAATGCCCGGAAGCCGTCCCGCCCGGCGAATCGCCGCTGCAATCTCCTCTGCCGCGCCCTCGCCCTGTACCTTCACCGGCACAAGTGTCAGCGGGATTGCGGCGTTGCGCCGCGCCGATACCGTGCGAATGTCATGCAGCACAGCACCCGTGGCAGAGGTCACAATGGCAATGCCGCGCGGCAGCAGCGGCAGAGGACGCTTTCTGCCCGCATCAAACAGCCCCTCCCGCGTCAGCTTCGCCTTCAGCGCTTCAAAGCGCAGATACAGCGAACCAACGCCATCCGGGCGCATGGCATCCACATAGAACTGGTACGCGCCGCCCTGCACATACAGGCTTACGCTGCCCGAAACGATGACGGACATGCCGTCCTCCGGGCGCAGGCTCACGGTGCGGTTGTTCTGCCGGAACATCACGCAATTGATGCGGCACTCCTCGTCCTTCAGGGTAAAGTACCAATGCCCGGACGAATGCCGCTTGAAGTTGCTGATCTCGCCGCGAAGCCGCAGGCTGTGCAGCATCGGGTCTGCCGCAAGGGAGCGACGCACATATTCGTTCAGGTCACTGACAGAAAGAATCCACTCCTGCTCCATCACCGCACCGTTCTTTCAGCCGCCTCGATGGTGTTTTCCAGCAGCATGGTAATGGTCATGCGCCCCACACCGCCGGGAACAGGCGTGATCCAGGAGGCAACTTCCTTCACCGCATCAAAATCCACATCACCTACAACCTTGCCGTCCACACGGTTGATGCCCACGTCGATGACGACCGCTCCCGCCTTCACCATGTCCGCTGTGATAAAACGCGGCTTTCCCACTGCTGCCACCAGCACGTCCGCCCGGCGGGTATGTGCCGCAAGGTCGTTGGTTCGGCTATGGCACAGTGTGACCGTTGCGTTTTCCTGAAGCAGCAGCATGGCCATGGGCTTGCCTACAATGTTGCTGCGTCCAACCACCACAGCTTCCTTGCCCGCAAGATCCATGCCCGTGCGATGAAGCATTTCCATTGCGCCCTTCGGCGTACAGGCTACCACGCCGGGCTGACCTGTAAACAGCTTGCCTGCATTGAGCAAATGGAAGCCGTCCACATCCTTTTCCGGCAGAATACGCGCCAATGCCGCCGTCTCATCCAATACTTTGGGCAAAGGCAGCTGCACAAGGATTCCGTGGATCGTGCTGTCCGCATTCAGTGCATCGATCTGCGCTTCCAACTCCGCCTGCGATGCAGTCTCAGGTAAACGAATCGTGACGGAATGAATGCCCACCTGCTGACAGCCCAGACTTTTATTCTTCACATAAATCTGACTGGCAGGATCCTCGCCCACCAAAATGACCGCAAGGCCGGGCGTTGTGCCCTGCTCCTTCAACTTTGCCACGCGAACCGCCAGCTTCTCCCGAAGTTCGTTCGACATGGCCTTGCCGTCCAACAGCTGTGCCGACATCCGTCTCACTCCTTGTTTGCCTGTACTTGCGCCTGATACAGCTTCACGCCGATACGCGCCGCGCCCATGGCGTTGTCTCCACTGTATTCAGGCTTGCCGAAGCAGACATGCAGCCCGCGATCCATCTTGGCAATGCGTCCCCGAACCAATTCGCGAAAAAGTGCCGAGGAAGCCACGCCGCCAGCCAGCAGCACCTGCCGCAGCCCTGTTTGCTTCGCACCTGCCACGACCATTCGTGCCACCGTTCGCGCCAGCAGGTCATACACCTCCCGGGCAATGTCCTCCCGCGGCAGCGTTCCTTGCTTGATCCAGCGCTGAATCTGTGTCTCCGCACCGGACAAATGGCAAAACAGATCATTACCCTCCATGCTGACGGGCAGCCGCGCCTGTGAGATCCCCTGCCGTGCAAGCTCCTCCAAATGCGGCCCTGCAGGGAATACAAGCCCCAGCGCCACCCCAGTGCGGTCCACAACCTGTCCAGCATGCAAATCGCGGCTTCCGCCCAGCAGCGTCACATGCTCGCCGTCATAACGTACAAGCTCCGTTGTGCCGCCGGAAAGATGCACCGCCAGCATAGGCCCATCTCGCATGCCGGAATCGACCAGCGCCGCCTCGATATGCCCCCGCTGATGGTTGGATGCAAAGCAAGGGACGCCCAACAGCGCAGCCGCGCTACGCGCCTGGGCATCCCCCGCTTGAAAGACAGGCATATAGGAATTTTCATCCTCCCGAGGCTTTGTGGAGGTGCATACGGCAACAATCTTACGTCCCTGAAGCTGTGCCGCAAGCTCTTCCACCAGCGCCGGGAGCTGACGCACATGAATAAACAGCGCGTCGCTCTGCCGCAGCCCCCGCTCGCCAAGCGCTACCGGCAGCAGCCTGCGGCAGCTTGCCACAGGCCTTCCCTGCAGGTCCGCCGCCGCGACCGACGTGGTGTAGCAGCTTGTATCAAATCCCAATACCACCGCATCCGCGCTCATTCCGCAGCCTCTTTTTCCCGCAGGATGGTTCCCAGTACGCCGTTAATGAAGCGACCGCTGGTCGGCTCGGAATAGCGGTTCGCCAGCTCCACAGCTTCGTTGATTGCCACGCTGCCCGGCACATCCTCCACATGAAGGATCTCATAGGTTGCCAGACGAAGGATCGTCAAATCGACCAGCGCCATACGGTCCAGCGTCCAGCCTACGCTTGCCGCAGCAATCTTCTCGTCCAGCTCCGGCAGGTCGTTCAGCACACCGTCCAGTACGCTTGCAATATAGGCGCGATCCGCCTCTCCAGGCTCGGTTTCACGAATCACGTCTACGCCGGGAACGCCATCCTTGCGCAGCTCCTCGTAGACCATTTGCAGGGTCTCTTCCCCGCCCTCGCCCCCGGCAAGGTGTTCATAAATCATCTGCATGACCGCCGCCCGTGCGGTTACTCGCGCCATGGTTCACACATCCGTTCTTCTAATTTTATTCCTTTGGTGGGAACAGCTTGTTGATCACATTTTTCAGAAACGCTGCCTTGTCCTTCACCGCGCCCAGGAAAACACCCAGCGCACAGAGCAGCGCCACAAACAGCGTCTTCCAGAACCCGATGGTCAGCAGCAGGATTGCCACCAGAACGCCCAGCACACCGCAGAACAGACCGCAGGCGGGGGTTCCCCAGGTGGTCATTTCCTTCAGGAGGTCATTGAGCTGCTTCATGCGGCACCTCCTCAGTGGTCAGTTCGTCCTCATCCACAGGAAGCTCATATTCATCGATTTCGGCGCGTTCAAAGGCTTCCTCAGCTTCTTCCGCTGCTTCGGCCTTCATTTCTGCCTCGGTCTTTGCTTCCTCTGCCGCTTCGTTTGCCGCAGGGGCTTCCGCAACTTGCTCTTCTGCCTTTTCGGGCGTAGACTCCTTCTCAGGAGCAGCTTCCTCCTTGGGCGGTTCGGGAACGTTCATGGATTGCTCCTCACGACCGAACAGCCGCTGATGCAGGGGCCGCTTCGCTTCCTTCTCTGTCGTCTCAGGCGGAACCACCGTCACAGGTGCATGCACCGGGGCAGGCTCCTGGGTGGTGCTTGCCAGCTTATCCGCCGTGGGATTCGCCAGCATTTCCGGCACAGCAAAAGGAGAATCCTTCAGCTTTGCCGAAGCCGTTTCCACCTGCACCTTTACCTCGCGCACATCCACGCCCGTGCAGGCGGTGATGTACTGCTTGATCTGCTTTTGCAGGGCGCTGACCACCAGCGGAATCGACACGCCGTTTGCCAGACCAATGCGCAGCTTGATGACCAATCCATCCCGGCTGTTTTCCAGGCTGGTGGACAGCACATGCAGCTCCTCATGCTTGTCGATGCACTTCTGCACCAGATTCTCAATGGCCTTGATGGAGATGCTCAACTCTCCGCCCTCCGTGTGCTGGAGCACGAAGCCGCGCTTCCCTTTTTTGTGCCGAAAGAGCATGCCGACACAGTAAATGCCCAGCAGCACCAGTACCGCCGCCACGCCGCAGTAAATGGCAATGGTCGCCGTATCCTGCGCCGCAAGCAGCGAGGTAAGCGTTTGCAGCACAGGCACCGCAAAGAAATGTTCAGCAATCACGCCCGCGCCCGCAGCAATCAGCACAATGCCCGCCAGAAACACGAGTATGCGGTCAAGAATACGAATTTTCACAGCCGTACCTCCTTGCTGCACCCTGGCAGTTACGCCTGGGGCGCATCCTGCTCAGGCGCGGCTTCCTCTGCCTTGGGGGCCTCCACTGCCTCAGCCTGCGCAGCGGGTGCTTCCGTCTGGGGAGCAGGCTCGGCCTTGGGCGCCGCCGCAGGCTTCTTCACGGCCGAAGTACCGGCCTCCAGCGCCGCCTTCACCTGCTTGCCCGCTTCAATGGCGTTGTTTTCCTTTTCGAAGCTCACGCCCTGCACATGCACGTCCACACGTACCACATGCAGCCCGGTCATTTCCTCAATGGCCTTGCGGACATTCTCCTGCGCGTCCTGCGCAGCCTTCTGGATGGGCGTACCGTATTCCACGTTGATGTAGAGATCGACGCTGGCTTCCTCAGTGCCGATCTCGACCTTCACGCCCTTGGTAACGTTCTTGCTGCGGCCCAGAATGTCAATGCCGCCCACGGGACACATGCTGGCGATGCCTTCCACTTCGCTTGCCGCCACGCCCGCAATCGTCGCGACCACCTCGTTCGCGTAGGTGATGCTGCTGCCCTGTTCCATATCGTTCTCCACCGCCTGGGGGAGATTATCCTTCTTGCTTGCCATAATGATTACACCTCCTTGGGGATTCCTGCTTAGTATAGCAGATTTTCACGCACTTGACAACAATAGTTGCCGCAGCGCACCTAAAAAGTCGCTGCGGCAACGTTGCTGCCAGAAAAAAATCAGTCCTTTTCGTCCTTCACCAGCGCAATGTGCAGCTCGTCCAGCTGCTTCTGCTCCACAGGACTGGGCGCGCCCATCATCAAATCCTGCGCGTTCTTGTTCATGGGGAACGGAATGACCTCGCGGATGCTGTCCTCGCTGGCAAGCAGCATCACCATGCGGTCCACGCCGGGAGCGATGCCCGCATGGGGCGGCGCACCATAGCAGAAAGCGTTATACATGGCGGGGAACTTGGCCTTCACGTCCTCCTCGCCCAGCCGCACCAGCTCGAAAGCCTTGATCATGATCTCCGGGTCATGATTACGCACCGCGCCGGAGGACAGCTCCACGCCGTTGCACACCAGGTCGTACTGATAGGCGGTGATGGTCAGCGGATCCACCTCGCCCGCCGCAGCCTTGTTCAGAATCTCCAGGCCGCCGTTAGGCATGGAGAAGGGATTGTGGCAGAACTCCAGCTCGCCGCTTTCCTCTCCGATCTCGTACATGGGGAAATCGACGATCCAGCAGAACTCATAGCGTTCCTTGTCCATGTGATTGGGGCAAAGCTCACCCAGCAGCTTACGCAGTGCGCCAGCCGTCTTCTGGGCCGCGCCCTTCTTGCCGCTGGACAGTGCCACAAAGGTGTTGGGCTTCAGGCCCAGCGCCGCGATGATCTCCTCCTTCTTCCCCTGGAGGAACTTCGCGATGCCGCCAGCCAGCTCGCCCTTCTCGTCCATCTTGAACCAATACGCCTTGTTGCCGGAAATGACCTCGGCATCGGCGCAGAGCTTGTCGATCTGCTTACGGGTCGCGGTAAAGTCCGTCACGGGAACGGCCTTGATGTTCTGTCCCTCGAAGGGGCCGAAGCCACAGTCGCCCAGCAGCGCCGTCACATCCTGGCACTTCAGATCAATGCGCAGGTCAGGCTTGTCGGAGCCATAAACCTCCATGGATTCCAGATACGGAATGCGCTTGAAGGGCGCAGTGGAAGCCACCGAATAGGTGCCGTACTTGGCGAAGATGGGCGGCAGCACATCCTCCAGCACTGCGAACACATCCTCCTGGGATGCAAAGGCCATCTCCATATCCAGCTGATAGAACTCGCCAGGGCTGCGGTCGCCGCGGGCGTCCTCATCGCGGAAGCAGGGCGCAATCTGGAAATAGCGGTCGAAGCCGGAGGTCATCAGCAGCTGCTTGAACTGCTGCGGCGCCTGAGGCAGCGCATAGAACATGCCGGGATGCTTCCGGGCAGGCACCAGATAGTCGCGCGCACCTTCAGGCGAGGAAGCCGTCAGGATGGGCGTGGTGATCTCCATGAAATCATGATCCGCCATGGCGGAACGTAGCGCAGCCACCACCTTGGAGCGAAGAATAATGTTCTTCTTTACTTCGGGGTTGCGCAGATCCAGATAGCGGTACTTCAGGCGGATGGCCTCGTCCGCCTCCTTGCTGTGGTTGATCTGGAAGGGCAGCGCGTTATAGCGGCAGCGGCCCAGCACCTCAATGGATTCGGGAACGACCTCGATGTCGCCGGTGGGCATGTTGGGGTTCTTGCTGGAGCGTTCGCGCACGGTACCCTTTACGCACAGCACGCTCTCCTTGTTCAGCTCGGACACCACGCGGTTCATTTCCTCAGATTCCACCACAACCTGGGTCGTGCCGTAGAAATCCCGCAGCACCAGGAAAGCCAGGTTTGCGCTGACCTCGCGGATGTTCTCCATCCAGCCGCAGATCTGTACGTGCTGCCCTGCGTTTTCGGCGCGAAGCTCGCCGCAGGTATGCGTTCTGTTCTGCATCATCGTCGTTTCTCTCCTTATTTCTTCAGCATTGCCCGCACGGCTTCGGCAGCATCCGCAATAGGCGCCACCTGCTCCTCGCGGGTATTCATATCGCGCAGCTTTACCACACCCTGCTGAATTTCTTCTTCACCCAGGGTCGCGGTGATGGGTGCGCCCGTCTTGTTGGCAAACTTGAACTGGGCCTTCAGGCTGCGTCCGCAGTGATCCATGTCCGCCTTGATGCCCGCAGCCCGCAGGCTTTCCACCAGCTGGAATGCCGCCAGCTTGCCATCCCCCATATAGGTCACAAACACATCCAGCGTATTGGGACGCGGAATCTCAATGCCCTCGCTGTCCAGCAGCATCAGCAGGCGCTCAATGCCCATACCGAAGCCCACCGCCGGGATGGACGGTCCGCCCAGCTGCTCCACCAGATTATCATACCGTCCGCCGCCGCACACCGTCAGGTTGCCGTCCGGGGTCTTGGTGACCAGCTCGAACACCGTCTTGGTGTAATAATCCAGACCGCGCACAATGCGGCTGTCCAACACATAAGGAATGCCCGCCGCCGTCAGGCAGACCTGCAGCTCCTCAAAGTGCTTTTTGCAATCAGGGCAAAGCAGATCCAGCATGGAGGGCGCATCATGAACCAGCTCCTGGCAGTGCTTTTCCTTGCAGTCCAGCACACGCAACGGATTGCGGTCATAGCGGGTCTTGCAGGTGGAGCACAGCTCGTCCACCTTGCCGGACAGGAATTCCTTCAGCTCCTTATGATAAGCGGGGCGGCAGTTGGGGCAGCCGATGGAATTGATCCGCACGGACAGATTCTTCACGCCCAGGCTGCTCACCAGCCGATAAGCCAGCAGGATCAGCTCTGCATCCGTGGTTGCCTCGGGTGCGCCGAAGCATTCCAGGCCAAACTGGTGATGCTCGCGCAGACGACCGTTCTGCGGCGCTTCATAGCGGAAAATCGGCGCATCCAGATAATACATCTTGCAGGGCAGCGCCTCTGCATACAGGTTGCTTTCCAGGAAGGCCCGTGCCGCGCCCGCCGTTCCCTCGGGCTTCAGGGTGATGGAGCGGTCGCCCTTATCCTTAAAGGTATACATTTCCTTCTGCACAATGTCCGTGGTATCGCCCACACCGCGGGCAAAAAGCTCCGTATGCTCAAACACGGGGGTGCGTACCTCGCGATACCCAGCCATGGCTGCGGCCTCGCGCATTTTTGCCTCCACCGCCTGCCAGCGATAGCTGTCCTGTGGGAGTACATCCTTGGTCCCCCGGGGCGCTTGTGTCAACATGCTGTTTCCTCCTTTTCTCTGCATCGCGGTATAGAAAAAGCCCCACGCAATTCAAGCGCATGGGGCGAATGCTGCTCGCGGTGCCACCCAGCTTCACGCTGCCTTTGCAGCGTCTCTGCTTCCTCTGTAACGTGAGGACACGTTCCGCTTTCGCGAAAAGGCTCCGAGGCGTCTTCATGACCTGCCGCCGGGGGATTCTCAGCCTTGCTCCCCTTCTCTTTGGGACGGACGCTGGTCACGCCATTCTCATCATAGCCAGTACGCATTGATTATAAAAGGCTTTCCGACAATTGTCAATCCTGATTTTTGCTTTTCTCAAAGCTATGCACCCAGTCGCCGCGCAGGTAATACCACCCCAGCGCCGCCGAGGACAGCGTCCACGTCAGCGGATACGCCCAGAAAATAGCCTGAATATCCGGGATAACGCGCACAATCAGCGTAATATACGTCACGCGAATGATGCACCAGCAAACCAGCATGACCAGCATCGGCACCACGGACTTGCCCGCGCCGCGCATCACCGCCGCCAGACCATGCGACATGGCAAGCAGGAAGTAAAAGGGCATGATCGTCCGCGACTGCTTCACGCCGATGGCGACCACCTCCGGCGTACTGTCAAAGGCCGCGATCAGCAGTGGTGCGCAGGCGCACATAGTCAGGCCGATGACCTCTGCCAGAATGGCGCAGGTCAGCACGCCCAGCTTGCCGCCCTGGCGGGCGCGGTCATATTTTTTCGCGCCAAGGTTTTGTCCGATAAACGTTGTCAATGCCAACGAAAAGCTGTTCACCGGCAGGAAGCCGAAGCCCTCGATCTTGCTGTAAGCGCCGCAGCCCGCCATCGCCATGGAGCCAAAGGCATTGATGTTACTTTGCACCACCAAATTTGCCAGCGCGATAATGGAATTCTGGATACCGGACGGAACGCCCAGCGTCAAAATTTGCCGAAGCAGCCGACCATGGATGCGCACCCGCTTTAGCTCCACGCGATAACTTCCCTGTACGCGGGTCAGGCGAAGCAGTCCCAGCGCTGCACTGATCGCCTGTGCGATCACCGTTGCCCAGGCCGCGCCCGCAATGCCCATGTGCAGCGGCCCCACAAAAAGAATGTCCAGCACCACATTGATCGCCGAGGAAACAATCAGGTAATACAGCGGATGCTTGCTGTCCCCCACGGCCTGCATAATGCCGCTGACCGTATTATAAAGGATAGTCGTGATCACGCCGCCGAAATAAATGCGCAGATACGTCAGCGAATTAGGCAGCACATCCTCCGGCGTACCCATCCACAGCAGAATCTGCGGTGCAAGCAGCACCCCCACAATGGAAACGGCAATACCGCTGATCACGCCCAGCGCCACCGTTGTATGCACGGCACGGGATACGTTCTCATCATCCTTCGCGCCGAAAAAGCGGCTGACCACCACGCCCGCGCCGCTGAATGCACCGTAGAAAAAGCCGACGATCAGAAAAATCAGGCTGCCCGAGGAGCCGACTGCCGCCAGCGCCTCACTACCCAGCAGATTGCCCACCACCAGCGAGTCTACAATATTATAGAGCTGCTGAAACAGGTTGCCCCAGAAGGCCGGCAAGGCAAACTTTACCAGCTTCCGGGCAATGCTCCCCTCGGTCATCAGCATGGCTGCTTCCGTCTTTTGTGCCATCGTGTGTTGAACGCTTCTTTCTTCATCAAATTGTCGCAGCTTGTTCAGTCTAATCGGTTTCAGGAGGGAAGTCAAGGCGCGACTCGCCCTTTTTTCGCCAAAATAATTGCGTGTTTTTTCGCAAACCCTATTGACATCCCTCCCGTTCTGCATATAATATCAATTGAACAGTTGCTCAATTGTTCTCTGGCATATACCGGATACCGATAGATCAAGTATGGAGGGAACAGCCATGAAAAAGACCTATCCCTTGGAAGATCTGGACTGCGCCGCCTGCGCAGCGGAAATGGAAGAAGCTGCTTCTCATGTACCTGGGGTACAGGCGATTCGTGTGGATTACCTCAAAATGGCGCTGACGCTCACCGCCGCCGATGAGGACTTTGACAAGGTGTATGACGCTGTGGTGGCAACCTGCGCCAAGGTTGAGCCTGAGTGCAAGATCTCCAAGACTCCGGTAGACCCGCACACGCTGTCCTCTGCCAAGCCTGCGAAAAAGGCCCACAAGCATGACGCCTGCGACTGCGGTCACTGCGACGGCGTGGACGGCTGCCACGAGCATGAGCATCACCATCATCACGATGACGATGATGAGGATGAAGAAGAATCCGAAGGGAATCCCCTCATCCGCATCGGCATCAGCGCGGCGCTTTTCATCGGCGGTCTGTTCCTGCCGGAGGGCGGCGTATGGTTCTGGCTGGTGTACATTGCTGCTTACCTAATCGTTGGCTATGAAGTGCTGCTGCATGCAGGCAAGAACATCCTGCACGGCAAGGTATTTGATGAAAACTTTTTGATGGCGCTGGCCTCGCTGGGCGCTATGTGCATGGGCGACGCCAAGGAATCCGTAGCCGTCATGCTGTTCTATCAGATCGGCGAGTGGTTCCAGGATCGCGCTGTTGCCAAGAGCCGCGAATCCATTGCGCACCTGATGGACATCCGTCCTGACCATGCGGATCGCGTGAAGGCGGATGGCACTGTAGAAACCGTTTCTCCCGAGGAAGTTGCCAAGGATGACATTATCCTTGTGAAGCCCGGTGAACGCATCCCACTGGACGGCGTTGTGGTAGAGGGTTCCTCCTCCCTGAATACCGCAGCCCTGACGGGTGAATCTGCTCCCCGGGACGTCGTTGAGGGCGACACTGTGCTGAGCGGCTGCGTGAACCAGACGGGCCTGCTGAAGCTCCGCGTAACCGGCGTTTATGCCGAGTCCACCGTTGCCCGCATTCTGAACCTGGTGGAGGATTCCGGTGCAAACAAGGCCAAGACCGAGCGTTTCATTACCCGCTTTGCCCGCTGGTATACCCCAGCAGTGGTAATTGCCGCTGTGCTGCTGGCGTTTGCTCCCCCGATCTTCGTTGGCAATCTGCTTGACTGGATCAAGCGTGCGCTGACCTTCCTGGTCATCTCCTGCCCCTGCGCACTGGTCATCTCCGTTCCGCTCACCTTCTTCGGCGGCATTGGCGCAGCCTCCCGCCGTGGTGTGCTGGTGAAGGGTGCAAACTATCTGGAGCTGCTGGCAAATACGGACATTACTGTTTTTGACAAGACCGGTACCCTGACGCACGGCACCTTCGAGGTCGTGGCAATTCACCCCAACGAGGTCACGCCTGAAAGCCTGCTGGAGGTTGCAGCGCTGGCGGAAAGCTACTCCGATCACCCCATTTCCGCTTCCCTGCGCGCTGCCTGGAACCGCGCCCTTGACAAGAACCGTGTCACCGAGGTGCAGGAGATTGCCGGCCGCGGCATTTCCGCCAAGGTGGACGGCAAGCCCGTTTACGCAGGCAATGACAAGCTGATGACGGACATTGGGCTGACGGTGAAGCCCTGCCATCGGGTCGGCACCATTGTGCATGTGGCGCTGAACGGCGTTTACATGGGCCATATCGTCATTGCCGACACGGTGAAGGAAGGCTCTGCACAGGCCATTCGCGAGCTGAAGGAGCTGGGTGTTTCCCGCACGGTGATGCTGACCGGCGACCAGCAGAATGTTGCCTACAATGTTGCCAAGGAGCTGCAGTTGGACGAAGTGCATGCGGGTCTGCTGCCTGTGGACAAGGTGAATCAGGTGGAGCGTCTGCTCAGCAGCCGTCCCGAAGGCAAGGTGCTGGCCTTTGTGGGTGATGGCATTAACGACGCGCCTGTGCTGCGCCGTGCCGACCTGGGCATTGCCATGGGCGGTCTGGGTTCCGACGCTGCCATCGAAGCCGCTGATGTGGTGCTGATGGACGATGATCCCCGCAAGCTCCCCACGGCCATCCGCATTGCCCGCCGCACGCTGAAGATCGCCAACCAGAACATTGTCTTTGCACTTGCCATCAAGGCGGCTATCCTGGTGCTTGGTGCGCTGGGTATTGCCAACATGTGGCTTGCGGTCTTTGCCGATGTAGGCGTTTCCTTCCTGGCTATCCTGAATGCCATGAGAGCTATGAAGGTAAAATAAAACGGGCAGGTACTGCGAGGGAGGCAGCTTCTGTGCCAGAAGCTCCTCCCTCGCGCTCCCTCCCGAAGACCATGTGATATTTTCTGCGAGTGCTCTTTTTCCGGCAAATTGATTCTTGTTACTTAATATAAACAAAAAGGAAGCGCCTTGCCGCAGCAACGTTGGCATGGCGCTTCCTTTTTGCTTATTTCCCCTATTGCTTCCTATACCCGAACAAAGACTGGCCCCCCAGCCGCTTTCCGGGTGGAAGCGCGAGGGAGGGGCCTTTCTCAGAAAGGCCGCCTCCCCCGCATCACCTTCACGTTTCTCAGATTTCCACGGTTCCTTCAAAGTCACGCTTCGCATCGCCGGTCAGCCAGACTAAGCCGGACGTCTCATAGCGAACCACCAGCTCGCCGCCAGGCAGGCGCACAGAAATGTCGGTATCTCGATCGCACAGCCCCATCTCCACCGCAGCGACTGCTGCCGCGCAGGCGCCCGTACCGCAGGCTGCCGTCTCGCCAATGCCGCGCTCCCAGACGCGCATTTTGATAATGTTGCGCTCCAGCATCGTCGCAAAGGAAGCCGTCACACGCTCCGGGAACATAGGGTCTGTCTCAATGGCAGGGCCGACGTTCTCCAGGTGAATGCGCGCCAGATCGTCCACAAACTGCACCACATGGGGATTGCCCATGCTCAGGCAGGTAATGCGGCGATTCTCGCCCGCCAGGAACACATCGCGGTCGATGACACGGCTGCCGTCCAGCAGCACAGGCACACGCGCCGGGGCAAACTCCGGCTTGCCCATGTCCACCTGCACCGAAAACACCGTGCTGTCCCACAGGTAGAGCTGCAGGTCCTTCCCCACGCCACCAATTTCAATGGTCATGCGTTCCTTGCGCACGCGGCCCGTCTCATACAGATACTTGCCCACGCAGCGAATGGTATTGCCCGCCGTGAAGCTCTCGCTGCCGTCGCTGCCAAAGACGCGCATCTTTGCATCGCAGGTTTCGCTGGGCATAATCAGCACAATGCCATCGCTGCCCACGCCCGTGCGGCGGTTCGACAGGCGCACCGCCAGCGATTCGGGGCTTTCCACCTGCTGCTCAAAGCAGTCAAAGTAGAGGTAGTCGTTGCCTGTGCCGCGCATCTTCACAAAGTGCAGCTTTTCCCGCTCGGTGCGCATGTTGTTGATGTCCACCGTCTCCACATTGCTCAGGGTATAGCGGGAGGTCAGGGCATTGGCAAGCGCATTGGCGGTGTCCATGCTGGTAAACAGCGGAATGCCGCGTTCAACAGCCTTACGGCGCATGCGCACATCCTCCAGCTGCGGCTGACGGCCATGGCTGGACGTGGAAATGACGTACTGCACTCGATCCATTTCCAGCATCTTTTCCATCATGTCATGGCGCACCGTTGCCGCATACAGGCCATGCGCCAGCAGCGCCTTTGCCGTGCCGGGCGTGGCGAACAAGCTGAAGCCCAGCTCCGCAAACTTCCGTGCGGTATCCACGACTTCGGCCTTATCCTGATCACGGACCGTCACCAGCAGGCCGCCTGTATGCTTCATCTTGTAACCCGCTGCCACCATGCCCTTATAGATGGCCTCCTGCAGGTTGGTGCCAATGCCCAGCACCTCGCCCGTGGACTTCATTTCTGGCCCCAGATGGGTATCCACGTCCGCCAGCTTTTCAAAGGAGAAGCAGGGTACCTTCACCGCATAATAAGGGCTTTGCCGATACAGCCCCGTGCCGTATCCCATGTCCTTGATCTTCTCACCCAGCATAGCCCGTACTGCCAGATCCACCATGGGAACGCCCGTCACCTTGCTGATGTAAGGCACCGTGCGGCTGGCGCGGGGATTGGCCTCAATGACGTACACCTCATTATGATAGATCACATACTGGATGTTGATCAGGCCGACGGTGTTCAGCTCCAGCGCAATGGCGCGGGTAATGTCCACCAGGCGCTGATACAGCGTGCCGTTCAGGTTCCACGCGGGATATACCGCCATGGAGTCGCCGGAGTGAACGCCTGCGCGCTCAATATGCTCCATTATGCCGGGAATCAGCACATCCTCGCCGTCGCAGATTGCGTCCGCTTCCGCTTCCACACCCTGCAGATACTGGTCGATCAGAATGGGATTCTCGATGTCCTGGGCTAGAATGATCTTCATATATTCGGTGATGTCGCTGTCCGAATAGGCAATGATCATGTTCTGACCGCCCAGCACATAGGAGGGGCGCACCAGCACGGGATAGCCCAGGCGATTTGCAGCCGCCAGCGCTTCTTCACAGGTCATGACGGTGCAGCCCTGCGGGCGCTTGATGTGATGCTTCTCCATCGCTGCATCGAACCGCTCGCGGTCCTCCGCCAGGTCAATGGCATCCGCGCTGGTACCCAGAATACGCACACCCGCCGCCTGCAGCGCCTTGGTCAGCTTGATTGCCGTCTGACCGCCGAAGGCCGCCACCACGCCCACAGGCTTTTCCGTGGCGATAACGCCCAGCACATCCTCGGGGGTCAACGACTCAAAATACAGCCGATCCGCCGTGTCGAAGTCCGTGGAAACGGTTTCAGGGTTGTTGTTGATCATCACCACGTCGTAGCCCGCCTGCTTGAGCATCCACACGCAATGAACGGACGCATAGTCAAACTCGATGCCCTGACCAATGCGAATGGGGCCGGAGCCCAGCACCACCACGCAGGGCTTCTTTTCCTGCTTCTGGCTCAGGAACTCCGCAGCCTCGTTCTCCTCGTCATAGGTGGCATAGAAATACGGTGTCTGCGCCTCGAACTCGGCGGCGCAGGTGTCCACCATCTTGTATACGGGGTCACGATGGGCGGCAATGTCCGCACCGCTCAGGCGACGAATGGCGCTGTCGGGGTAGCCCATCTTCTTGGCCTTCAGGTAGGTTTCTGCATCCACATTCCCCTGCCGCAGGCGTTCCTCCATGCGGTAGAGGTTCTCAAACTTGTGCAGGAAGAAATAGTCGATCTTGGTGATCTCGTGCAGCTTTTCCAGCGACACGCCCCGGGCGATGGCCTCATACACCGCATACATGCGCTCATCCGTGCAGCGCCCGATCAGCGTAAGCAGCTCCTCGTCGGACAACTCGCCCAGCTTCTTCATGCGCAGCGTGTCACAGCCGATTTCCGCGCCGCGCACGGCCTTCATCAGGGCCTGCTCCACATTCACGCCGATCGCCATCACTTCGCCCGTGGCCTTCATCTGCGTACCCAGCGTCCGCTTACCGTACACAAACTTATCAAAGGGCCACTTCGGCACCTTTGCCACAATGTAGTCCAGTGCAGGCTCAAAGCAGGCGCAGGTCTTGCCCGTCACCGCGTTGCGCATTTCATCCAGCGTGTAGCCGATGGCAATCTGCGCCGCGCACTTGGCAATGGGATAGCCCGTGGCCTTTGAAGCCAGCGCAGAGGAACGGCTGACGCGAGGATTGACCTCGATCACCGCATATTCAAAGCTATCGGGATTCAGGGCAAACTGGCAGTTGCAGCCGCCCTCCACCTTCAAGGCTGTGATAATATCCAGCGCCGCGCGGCGAAGCATTTGATACTCCCGGTCTGCCAGCGTCAGCGCAGGCGCAACAACGATGGAGTCGCCGGTATGCACGCCCACAGGGTCGATGTTTTCCATGGAGCAGACGGCAACCACGTTGCCCAGGCTGTCCCGCATGACCTCAAACTCGATTTCCTTCCAGCCGGAAATGCAGCGCTCCACCAGAATCTGCGTGATGGGAGACAGGCGCAGACCGTTTTCTGCAATTTCCTCCAGCTCTGCACGGTTCTGGCAAATACCGCCGCCGCTGCCGCCCAGCGTATAGGCAGGCCGCACGATCACGGGGTAGCCGATCTTCTCTGCAAAGGCCAGCGCATCGGGAACATTCTCCACCACCTCGCTGGGAATGCAGGGCTGACCGATGGATTCCATGGTCTCCTTGAATTTCAGCCGATCCTCGGCCTTTTCAATGGTCTCGCAGGTCGCGCCCAGCAGCTTCACACCGTGCGCATCCAGAAAGCCCTCCTTGGCAAGCTGCATGGAAAGAGTCAGACCATTCTGACCGCCCAGGGTGGACAGCAGACTGTCCGGCTTTTCCTTGATGATAATGCGGCGGATGGTCTCCAGCGTCAGCGGCTCAATGTAGATCTTATCCGCGCTGGCACGATCCGTCATAATGGTGGCGGGGTTTGGGTTGACCAGAATAACCTCCAGCCCCGCCTGCTTCAAGGCGCGGCAGGCCTGCGAGCCTGCATAGTCAAATTCGGCTGCCTGACCGATCACAATGGGGCCGGAGCCAATGATCAAAACGCGGTGGAGTTGCGGATTCAGCGGCATCAGTGGTTTCCTCCCATCATCTCAATAAAGCGGTCAAACAGGAACAGCGTATCCAGTGGCCCGCCGCAGGCCTCGGGGTGGAACTGCACCGAGAAGGCGGGCATGTCCTTATAATCCAGTCCCTCGCAGGTGCCGTCGTTACCATTGACAAAGCGCAGCACAGCGTTGGCGGGCAGGGTATCAGCATCCACAGCATAGCCGTGGTTCTGGCTGGTCATGTAGCTGCGGCCCGTGATCAGGTCCTTGGCTGGCTGATTCGCGCCGCGGTGACCGTACTTCAGCTTGCGCGTCTTTGCCCCCTGGGACAGCGCCAGCAGCTGATGCCCCAGGCAAATGCCAAAGGTCGGGAGCTTTCGAGTTTCCAGCAGTGCAAGCTGCTCAATAATGCTGGTGTTGTCCGCCGGGTCGCCAGGGCCGTTGGAGAGCATCACGCCGTCCGGCTTCAGGGCAAGAATCTCCTCGGCGGTGGTGTCCGCAGGCACGCGGGTCACATGGCAGCCGCGGTCCTCCAAGCGGCGCTGGATGCTTCCCTTTGCGCCGAAATCCCACAGCACCACATGATACTTGCCCTCTGTTGCGCCTTCGGTCACCTCAGCGCAGCTCACATCCTGCACGGCAGGATGGAAGGGCAGCGCGCGCAGTTTGGCAATCACCGCGTCAATATTGGCAGGCTTTTCCATCAGCAAAGCAGCGTTCATCACACCCGCGTTGCGGACGCGCCGGGTCAGTTGCCGCGTGTCCACACCGCACAGCCCGGGAATGCCCATCTTTTCCAGATACTCCGAAAGCGTTCCCTGGCAGCGGAAGTTGCTGGGCATATCGCAGCATTCCCGCACGATGTAGGCGCTCAGCCCGGGCTTCGAGCTTTCAAAATCCTGCGGGATCACGCCGTAGTTGCCGATCGTCGGGAAGGTCTGAATGACAATCTGTCCCTCATAGCTGGGATCGGTAATGGTTTCCAGGTATCCGGTCATCGCCGTGGTGAACACCAGCTCGGCATACACATCCTTTTCCGCGCCGAACCGCGTTCCCTCAAACAGCTGGCCGTCCGCCAGCAGCAGGTACCCCTTCTTTTCCATGCGTCTCTCCCTCACTTGCTCTTGTTCACACGCACGCTTTTCGCGTCGATTTATTGTACACGCTTCCCCATGGTTTGTGAAGTCCCTTTTCGCACACTTCCCGCTCCATCGCATAAGCTGAGACCGAAGCAAACGGAAAGGAGTGCATGTTATGCAGTCTCAAACTGATGCTACATCCCGCCGCGTCTGTCCGCGCGGCGCCAGCTTCTACGAATGGCAGAGCGGCGACTCCCTGCAAAGTGTTGCCTTGGCTAACGAGGTCACCGCCCAGGCGATCACCCTGATGAACCCGGACGTTGACTTTACCACCCTGAAGGCAGGCGATGAAATCTGCATCCCGCCGCAGGTCCTCACCTGCCTGAGCGGCACCATCTACCAGGTGGCTGGCGGGGACACCTTCCAGAGCATTGCGGAACGCTTTGGTATTTCCACGCTGGAGCTTGCGGAGCGCAACCCCGGTGTGAAGGAAGGTGAATTGCAGATTGGTCAGGTGCTGTGCGTTCCCAGCGCGACCAGCAGCACCACACCCAGCACCCCCTCGCAGCCTGATAACAGCACAGGCGGAAGCAGCGCGGGAAGCTCCGAAACAACCGGCAGCACAGGCGGCACCACAGCGGGCTTCTCCTGCCCCATCGGCTATGAAGCCCGCACCGTCAAGGCCGGGCAAAGCTATGCCGATCTGCTGGTGGAAAACAACGTCTCCTACCGTGCCATGCGTCTGACCAATCCCACGCTGGTTCCCGGGCGGCTGACCATCGGCATGCGCTACTGCGCACCGCCCGCAGGTACGCGGCAGCTTTGCTCCCACGGCGGACGATATACCATCCAGGCGGGCGAAAACCTCACGGACGTGGCCCGGCGGTTTAACGTCACCCCGGGGCGTATGATGCAGCTCAACCCCACGTTGCTGCCCACGGATTTTTCCTCGGGAACGGTCATCTGCACACCCTGACGACAGAAAAAAAGGATCGGCAAGCGCCGGTCCTTTTTCAAATGGGAATACTGCCCCCATGGGCTGCTGCTGAGAAGCATGCACCGCATGATGCTGCGCCAAAGGAAACACCTGTCCCGTAAAGAGCTGCTGCCACTTTTTCATTGCCTTGCAGAGCCTGCGCTTCATCGTGCTTCCTCCTTTGTGTCGTTATGCGTCATCCTCGGGCAGCAGAATCTTTTTCAGCCGCAGGGCCGCCGCCTTTACGGCATTCTTCTTCTGGCCTGCGTCCGTCAGCGCCGTCTGCGCCGCCCGCAGATCCTTGCCGCTCAAAAGCTCGTTCACCAGCTGTGCCTCCAAGCTGACCTCTGCTCTGGGCGCAGGCGCTTCCGGAAGCGTCACCTTATGGAAATCCATCACCAGGCAATATTCGCCCTTTTCTGCCTTTGGATTTGCCTTCAGGGCCGCCAGCACCTCTCCCGCCGTGCCGCGCACCGTCAGCTCATGGAGCTTAGTCAGGTCGCAGCTTGCGGAGACCTCCGTCTCAGGCAATAGCGCTGTCAGTGTTTCCATCAGCTCCACCACACGGAAGGGCGATTCATGCACTACTGCGACCGGAACGCCGACCGCCATGGCAAGCAGCTTTTCCCGCAGCTCTTTTTTCTCCCTAGGCAGGAAGCCGTAAAAGGCAAATTCCCGGGTATCCATGCCGCTGACAGACAACGCGGAGATTGCCGCGCAGCAGCCGGGAATCGCGACCACTGGAATGCCACGCTTGACCGCCGCACTGACCAGCCCGTACCCCGGGTCGGAGATGCAGGGTGTTCCCGCATCGGTGGTCATGGCAATGTCGATCTGCTCATCCAGCATCTGCTGGGCAAGCTGTTCGCCCTTGCCCTCCTCGTTGTGCTGATGACAGCTTGTCAGCGGCGTATCAATGCCGAAATGCGCGGTGAGCTTGCGCGTCACCCGCGTATCCTCCGCGGCGATCAGCTGCACGCTTTTCAGCGTTTCAATGGCGCGCGGAGTCATGTCGCCCAGGTTGCCAATGGGCGTTCCAACCACATAAAGCGTCGGCATGCGCCGCCTCCCTTCACAGCTTTTCGACTACGCGGAGCTTCGCGCTTCTGGCCCGTGGATTCCGCGTCACCTCTTCCTCGGTGGGCGGCACCGCGCCCTTGGCAAGAATGCGCACCTTCGGCTTACGTCCGCAGGTACAGATCGGCGCCTTCGGCGGGCAAATGCAGGGATTTTGCAGCCGCTGGAAGCAGCGCTTGGTCAGCCGATCCTCCAGGGAATGGAAGGTGATGACCAGCAGTCGTCCGCCAGGCTTCAGGCAGTCCACAAAGTCCTCCAGCGCCCGATCCAGCGGATCCAGCTCATCGTTGACCGCAATGCGCACCGCTTGGAACGTCCGTCGCGCGGGATGTCCGTCATCCTTGCGGCGCACCGCCTTGGGAATAGCGGCATCCACCACCTTCACAAGGTCCTGCGTGGTCAGAATCGGCTGTTGCTGCCGCCGCTCCACCAAAATTTTTGCTATGCGCGCCGCCCACTTTTCCTCGCCGTAATCCCGCAGAATGCGGGTCAGCTCCTGCTCGGAAATAGCTGCCAGCAGCTCTGCCGCCGTCATGCCCTGAGATCGATCCATGCGCATGTCCAGCGGTGCATCCTCATGATAGGAGAACCCACGCTCCGCCTGATCCAGCTGCGGAGAAGACACGCCCAGATCGAGCAGTGCGCCATCCAGTGCAGGCACACCCGCCTGTGCAAGCAACTGCTTTGCGTCATGGAAATTTCCATGCAGCGCATGAAAGCCCGGATAACCACACAGGCGCTCCGTTGCAGCCGCAATCGCGTTTTCATCCCGGTCGATACCGTACAGTGTCGCCGTTCCATGGGAGGCCGCCAAAATAGCCCCGCTGTGTCCGCCGCCGCCCAGCGTTCCGTCTGCATAAACGCCGTTTTCCCGCACGTTCATCCATTGCAGCACTTCTTGCAGCAGCACCGGCTCATGCACAAATGCCATGGCGCACCTCCTACTCAAAAGCACCTTCGAACCGCAAAGGCCCGAAGGATTTTTCATATTATAGCACAGATTCACTTCCAAGGCAATCCCAATTCTGTGCGCGCTGCGCCCGCCAGGTACAGCGAACCAGCCGCCAGCACAACGCCCTCCGGGCCGGCCAGCCGCTGCGCCCTGTCCAGCGCCTCATGAACGCTTTCCGCCGCAGAGGCCCTGAAGCCAGCCGCCTGGAGCATGCTTGCCAGCCGCTCCCCGGAAAGAGCGCGTGGGCTGTCCGGCGTGATGGTCACGATCTCCGCCGCCAGCGCGCCTAGATCCTGCAGCATATCCGCCTGAAGATGCTCCTCCAATACGCCTGTGACGAGTACGCGACGCCGGGTTGCTAAAAAGGTCTGCACATATTTTTTCAGTGCCGCGATGCCCTGCGGATTATGCCCGCCGTCCAGCAGCACCTGGCCTGCCCATTCCAGCCGCGCGGGCCAGCGCACCTGTGCCATGCCCGTCTGCATGGCTTCCCGGCTAACAGAAAATCCAAGATGATTCAAGGCCGTCAAGGCCCCCAGTGCTGTAAGCGCATTCGTAAGCTGATGCTCCCCAGGCAGAGGCGTTTGCATATGCAGCGTTACGTCTCCGATGGTATAGTCTGCTTCCGCACCATACATGCCTTGCACCCTATGCGTGATCTGACTTGCATCCAGCTGCATCAGCGGCGCATGCACTGCCGCTGCGCGTTCCGCAAAGACATGGCGCACCTTTTCTTCTGCCGGATGGCAGACCACCGGCACCCCCGGCTTGATAATGCCCGCCTTTTCCCCGGCGATTTTCTCCAGCGTATCCCCGAGAATCTGCATATGATCCAGTCCGATCGCCGTAATGACGCTGACCAGCGGCGTGATGACGTTTGTTGGGTCCAGCCGTCCGCCGATGCCCACCTCAATGACCATCACATCCACCTGCTCCCGCTGAAAGGTCAGCAGGGCCAGCGCCGTTCCAAGCTCGAAGGCTGTGGGACGGATGCCCTGTGCAGTCAGCTCCGCCGCCGCGTCCAGCACTTCATTGCCGTACTTTTCCAGCAATGCATCGGAGATCGGTATGCCATTCAGACGAATCCGTTCGTTGTATGCCTGCAAGAAAGGCGAGGTATACAGGCCCGTCCTGTACCCCGCCTGTTGGAGTACGCGCTCCGTCATGGCGCAGACGCTTCCCTTGCCATTCGTCCCCGCCACATGAATGGCGGGGACGCTAGCAATCAGGTGAAGTCTTTCCATGAGGGCGCGCGTGTTTTCAAGGCCTGCCTTGCATCCGGTGAACCGTGCCGCATGGATGGCCTCGATGACCTCCTGCGCGCTTCTCATAGGCTTTCCTTCAATTCCGCAATGCGGCTCACCAGAGAAGCCGCTTTCTTTTCATTGTTCTCCAGCTTTTCCTTCTCAGCAGCCACCAGCTGCGCAGGCGCCTTGCTCACAAATCCCTGGTTGGAGAGCTTGCCCTTGGCCCGCTCAATCTCCTTTTCCAGGTTCGCCAGCTCCTTGTTCAGGCGGGCGATCTCCTTGTCAAAGTCCACCAGGTCGCCCAGGGGAATGAACAACTCGCCTGCCAGGCACACCGCACTGACGGTCTTTTCCGTCACAGCCTGACGGCTCTCGATCAGCTCAGACTCGGATGCGCCAGCCATGCGCTTGAAGTACGGCGCGCCCTCCGCGAGGGCCTCCTGCCAGCCCTCGCCGGGCAGCAGCATCAGCCGTGTGCGTTTGGAGGCCGCTACGTTCATTTCCGCGCGCAGGTTACGGATGGTGCGAATGACCTCCATAATGCCCTGCATCTCGCGCTCCTGCGCCGGAAAGTCAAATTCCGCACGGCACTCCGGCCACTTCGCCAGCATCAGGAAGCCCTCGGAACCGGGCAGATACTTGTACACCTGCTCAGTCAGGAAGGGCATGAAGGGGTGCAGCAGCTTCAACAGGCCCTCCAGCACATAAAGCAGCACAGCCTTTGCGGTCTTCTTGCTTTCCTCATCCTCGCCCAGCAAACGGGACTTGCTCAGCTCAATATACCAGTCGCAGAACTCAGACCACGCGAAATCGTAAATACGGGTCGCAGACAGGCCAAAATCGCCGTCCTCCATGTGGGCGCTGATGTCGCGGATCGCGTCCTGCAAACGGGTCAGAATCCACTTATCCGGCAGTTCCAGACGGGCCACGTCGATCTCCTCGCGGCTGTCCACATGCATCAGCACAAAGCGGGAAGCGTTCCAAATCTTGTTGGCGAAGTTGCGGGCTGCTTCCACCTTGTCCTTGGAGAAGCGCGTGTCGTTTCCGGGGCTTACGCCCATCATCAGAGAGAAGCGCAGGGCATCCGCGCCGTATTCGTCAATGACCTCCAGCGGGTCCACGCCGTTGCCCAGGGACTTGGACATTTTGCGTCCCAGCTCGTCACGCACCAGGCCGTGGATCAGCACCGTCTTGAAAGGCGTTTCCCCCATCTCCTCCACGCCACAAGTGATCATGCGGGACACCCAGAAGGTGATGATGTCATAGCCCGTCACCAGCATATCCGTGGGATAGAAATACTTCAAGTCCTCGGTGTTGTCGGGCCAGCCCAGCGTGGAGAAGGGCCACAGTGCAGAGCTGAACCAAGTATCCAGCACATCCTCATCCTGATGGATATGCGTGCTGCCGCACTTGGAGCAGACGGTCGGTTCTTCCCGGCGCACCATCATCTCGCCGCAGTCGTCACAGTACCACACAGGAATGCGATGACCCCACCACAGCTGACGGCTCACGCACCAGTCGCGAATGTTCTCCATCCAATTCATGTAGTTCTTGGTAAACCGCGCAGGCACAAACTGCGTTTTGCCGCTGGTCACCGCCTCGATGGCGGGCTTCGCCAAAGGCTTCATGTCCACAAACCACTGCTTGGACACCATGGGCTCGATGGTCGTATGGCAGCGATAGCAGGTACCCACCTCATGCTTGAGGGGTTCCACTTCCTTCAACAGCCCCAGCGCTTCCATGTCCGCCACAATGGCCTTGCGAGCCTGCACCGTGGTCATGCCTGCATACTTGCCGCAGTCCAGCACATGCGGCTCGTTCACCGTGGCCTTGCCGGAAGCAAACAGCTCGTCCGAAGCCGCCTTGTCCGCTGCGCCGGTCATGTGACCATCATAGGTGAACACGCGCACGATGGGCAGGTTATGACGCTGACCGACCTCAAAGTCGTTGGGGTCATGGGCAGGGGTAATCTTCACCACGCCGGTTCCCTTGGTCATGTCGGCATGCTCATCCAGCACGATGGGGATTTCCTTGTTGATGAGAGGCAGCATCACATGGCAGCCATGCAGATGCTTGTAGCGTTCATCCTCGGGGTTGATGGCTACCGCCGTATCGCCCAGCATGGTTTCAGGACGGGTCGTCGCCAGCTCCAGCAGCTCGCCGGTCTCCTTCACAGGATACAGCAGATGCCAGAAATGACCGTCCATCTCCTTATATTCCACTTCTGCGTCAGAAATGGAGGTCTGGCAGCAGGGACACCAGTTCACCAGACGATTGCCGCGATACATCAGGCCCTTTTCATACAGGCGGCAGAAGGTCTCGCGCACCGCCTTGGAGCAGCCCTCGTCCATGGTGAAGCGCTCGCGGCTCCAGTCGCAGCTCACGCCCATGCGCCGCTGCTGATGCACAATGCGTCCGCCGAAATCGGCCTTCCATTTCCAGGCTCGTTCCAGGAACGCCTCGCGCCCGATCATGTCCTTGGTCAGGCCTTCCTTCGCCATGGCCTCGACAATCTTCACCTCGGTGGCAATGGCCGCATGATCCGTGCCGGGCAGCCACAGGGTGGGATCGCCCTTCATGCGATGGTAGCGGATTGCCGCATCCTGCATGGTGCAGTCCATGGCATGGCCCATGTGCAGCTGACCCGTGATATTGGGTGGCGGCATCACAATGGTAAAGGGCTTTTTCCCTTCCACGCGCTTGGCAACGAAAGCGCCGCTTTCTTCCCAAGCCTTGTAAATATCGTTTTCAATGGCTTGCGGATTGAATTTTGTCTCCATGTCCGCGCCGGTCATTTTGGCTTCCATGTTCTTCTCTCCTTTTATCCGATCAGGTTCAGCAGCAAAAGTGCGCCGATCAGGCAAACAACGCAGCCTATGCCTTTGAATACCAGATTCCAAATCTCCTGCTTTTCCGGGAACAGCCGTCTGGTCAGCGTTGAGGACGTATAGACCAGCACCGCGCCTAAAATCAGCAGTGCAAGCCCGGGAATATTCAGCCGGGAAAGCACCTTTTCACCATAGGTCACCTTGTCGCCTCCTCGCACATCCAAAAACAAAAGCAGCTCCATCCCGAAGGACGGAGCTACTCCGTGGTACCACCTTGCTTCGCAGACAAAAGATTTGTCGCCTTACACGCGCGATAACGGGCGCACCCGCATCGGGCTAGGCTGACGCTTCACCCAACGCTCTCCAAAGCGACCTTCCCCACGACCAGACCCATCCGGTTTTTCAGCCGATGAACCAGACTCTCTTGTGGTTGGTATGCGGGTACTCCTCTTTGTCTGCGAGAATTATGGAGAGGGACGCAATTAGGCCTGCTTCTTGTCCTCGTCCATCTTGACGACCTGCACGCCGTTATAGTAGCCGCAGTGCTTGCACACACGGTGGGCCAGCTTCATCTGATGGCACTGGGGGCACTCGACGATGCCGGGCAGGCTCAGCTTCCAGTTCGCCTGACGGCTATGCTTACGAGCCTTGGAAATTTTTCCTTTGGGAGTAGCCATGGTTACACCTCCTCATCCTTTGTCAGCAATTGCTGCAATGCCGCAAAAGGATGCTCTTTCTGCAATTCCTTCTGGCAAGCGGTTGAATCATTGTCCACGCCGTATTGCTTCCACAGCCCCGGGCAGTCTTCC
>CAKTYE010000003.1 GCA_934631985.1 uncultured Clostridia bacterium
GCCCTGTTTTTCTGTTTGTAATCTGTTGCTTTTACATCTTTTTTTACAAAGTTGGGACCCGAGCGCATCGGCGTTCAGGTCCCAGGAGCCGTGCGGGGATTAGCCCTTCACGGAGCCAGCGGTCAAGCCGCCGATAATATGCTTTTGCGCAAAGAGGTAGAAGAGCAGCATGGGCGCCATTTGCAGCACATAGCTGGCGAACAGCGGGCCGAAGTCCGTGTTGTCCGTGGACTTGAAGTTGTAGGCAAACAGCGTCAGCGTGAAGTACTCATTCTTGTTCAGGATGAGCATGGGGAGCATGAAGTCGTTCCAAATCCACAGGGCTTCCTTGATCAGCGCGGTTGCCAGAATGGGCTTGATCAGCGGCATAACGATCTCATAGAACGTGCGGGCCACAGACGCGCCGTCGATGTACGCGGCTTCCTCGATTTCTCCGGGCAGAGACTGCATGTAAGCCACATACAGGAAGGTACTTTCGCAGGTATTGGAGCCGATGCACAGGATGGCCAGGCCCACGGGGTTGTTCATGCCGAAGGAGGACATCATCTTCACCAGGGGGATCATCTTCACCTGGAAGGGGATGAAAATACCGATCAGCAGGTACAGGTACAGGGCCTTATAGATTTTGCGTGAACCCATGGAGCGGGTCACGGCGTAGCTCAGCGGGGGCATGAAAATCACATTGCCCACCAGCACGATGACCGTGATCAGCAGCGAGTTGCCGAAGGAGCGCCAGTAGCCTTCATGATTGATAACCGTTTTGAAGTTATCCATCATGAAGCCGGAGGGCAGGGTCAGGAAGCTGCGCAGGCTTTCCGCCGGGGTCTTCATGGCTGTGACAAGCGTGATATACAGCGGCAGCAGAATGATCAGGCAGCCCAGCGTCAGCACAATATAGGTCACAGCCGCACTCAGTCGTTTCTTTGCCATATCAATACACCTTCTTCTTATTGCTGAGGGAGGTCTGGATAATGGAGAACACGATCAGGATCAGGCTCATGACGATAGCTTCTGCCACTGCCGTGGAGAACTTCTGACGGTTGAACGCATCCTGATAAATGAGCAGGCTCAAGCTGATTGTGGAGTTGTTGGGGCCGCCGTCCGTCAAACCCTTGATGTAGTCGAAGACGCCAAGGCCGCCCTTCAGGGTCAGGATACTGACCATGGAGATGGTAGGCACCAGGAAGGGAACGGTGATTTTCCAGAAGCTCTGCCAGCTGTTCGCACCGTCCAGCATGGCGGATTCATAAAGCTCGGTGGGAACGGTTTGCAGGCCGGCCAGAACCAGCACGGTCGGCATGGCAACGCCCTGCCACAGGTTTACAAACAAGATGCCGTATTGCGCCGTTTCCTTGCGGCCCAACAGGCTTTTTTTCAAGAATTCAATGTTCAGCGCTTCGCCCACGGAAGGCAGAACGCGCATGAAGATCTGGCTGAACACCAGAGAGATGGTAATGCCGCACAGCACGGCGGGAAGGAAGAACATTCCGCGATAGAAGGTAATACCCTTGACGCTCTTATTGAGAAACAGCGCCAGAATGATGCTGATGATCAGTGTGAAGATGACGAGCAATACGGCATAGCGCAGCGTAAAGTTCATCGCCTTCATGTAACGGGAATTAGAAAACAGGTTGATATAGTTGCTCAGGCCGACCATGTTCCAGTCGCGGCTGATACCGTTCCAGTCTGTCAGACTATAGAAGATGCCCAGCCCGACGGGGTAAATGAAAAAAATGCTGTAGAGGATGATTCCGGGCAGGCTGAAGATGGCAAATGTTGCCCTTCTGGAGCGCTGAATTATTCTGTTATCCGAGCTAATCGCTTTTTTTGCAGTCACAGCAGGCACTTCCCCTTTTCAAAAGCTGCCGCATGGAAATGTTGTTTTCCATGCGGCAGCCCTTTAGTCCTTATGGTACTGTCACCTGAAGAGCTGGTAATTACTCCCAGTCGTCAGAGATAACGGCCGCGCAGGCTTCGTAGTAGGCGTCCAGATCCTTGTCACTGAACAGGCCCTGAGTCGCAGAACCCAAATCCTGACGAATCAGCACACCATTAGTACCCCACTGATTGATCTGGGTGACGGACATGTTGCCAGCCATAACGGCGTTGTAAACATCCATCAGCTGAGTCTTGTCATACACAACACCCTTGGTCATGTTGATGTTGCCATCCACAGCGTAGTACTTTGTCTCAACATCGGTGTGAGTCAGGTACTCCAGGAACTTGGCGCATTCTTCAGGATGCTCGGTGGTGGCGGACATACCAACGGTGGTATCCACGTTCACAGGCACAATGGGAGTCTCAGACACAGCAGAAGGAATCGCGAAGTAGCCGATCTCGAAATCGGGCTCAGCCTTCAGCGCGGTGGTCAGGAACCAGGAGCCATCGAAACGCATGGCGGCCTTGCCGGTCACGAAGTCAGCGGTAGCGCCCTCATAGTTCAGGCCCAGCGCATCCTCGGTGCTCAGAGGCATCAGATCCAGCATCAACTGCGCATAAGCAGAAATGGAAGGAACGTCCTTGATGTCCAGCTCGCCAGCGGCGACCTGAGCAAACTTCAGATGAGTCTCACCGTCCAGAGCGCCCAGCAGACGCTCGGTGATCTGGTTCTGGCTCGCGCCCATGGGCAGGGTGAAACCGTCATAACCGGCTTCCTTGCAGGCCTTGGCATTGGCGACCAGCTGCTCCAGCGTGGTGGGGATTTCCAGGCCCAGGTCGGCGTAGATCTTCTTGTTGTAGTATACGCCATAGGTGGACAGGGTGAAGGGAACACCAATCTGCACACCCTTGTACTCGGTCAGATCCAGCAGGGTCTGCTCGATGTTGCCGCAGAACTCGGTCACGTCACGGATGTATCCTTCATCGTAGTACGCCTTGTACTGCGCTTCCAGGGGATACACATTCAGCAGGTCAGGGGTGTTGCCGGAGGAGATCATGGAAGCGATGCCGGAAGCACCATCGGGGTTATAAGAATACTCCACATGGATGCCAGGGTTCTCAGCTTCAAAGTCTGCAATAATTTCCTTCATGACATCCTGCACTTCACTCTTGATGCCAACGAAGGTGATGGTGACGGTGTCGTCAGCAGAAGCGACGGCCACCAGCGACAGCAGCATAGCCACTGCCAGCACGAGGCTAACCAGTTTCTTCATGGGGAAACCTCCTTAAATGATTTTGAGATCTGTCTTTTGACCTCTCTGGCGGTATTATATAACAGCCTTACAAAGGCTGTCAATGGCTTCTGGACATTTTGTTTATAAAAGACCGTTAGGCGCTGTATATTCTGAATAACGAACAAATTTCAGCGTTCTTTTTTTACAAGGATTTTCTCATGTTTTTACACTTTCCTTGCGTGTCAAAAGATGTCGCATCCCTTGCAATTTCTGAATGTTCGGCCTATTTCTCAACAGAATTTCTGCACTCTTGTGCTTATATTTCATCATGTTTTACAGATGGGAACGCCGCCCCCTCCGCACGCTGCCGGCAAAATGAAATATATTTCATTTTCCCCTTTTTCTTCCAAATGCTTTGTTTTTTCCCAGCGCCGGCGTATACTGTTTTTATCTTGAGGGAGGAGGTTTGCCATGCGCTGCGTCACGGAAAAAATTTTCCTTGCCACCGACCGCGGCCCGCTGCGGCTGCTGATCCTGCGTCCCCGCCGGATGCCCAGCAGCGCCCCCGGCGTTTTGTGGATTCACGGCGGCGGCTACGTTGTGGGTATGCCTGAAATGGCCTATTTCTCCCGCGCCCGGGCGCTGGCGGAAAAATTTGGTGCTGTGGTCGTCTCCCCCGCCTATACCCTTGCGGGACGCGCCCCCTACCCC
The DNA here is from genome assembly GCA_934631985.1 of uncultured Clostridia bacterium. GTDB lineage: Bacteria > Bacillota > Clostridia > Christensenellales > Aristaeellaceae > Egerieenecus. The sequence goes on from CAKTYE010000003.1 coordinate 3,825, forward strand.
GCCGCGCTGCTGGACTGCCATCAGGCGCTTCTCTATTTGAAGGAAAATGCGGCGCAGCTCGGCGTTCGCCGGGATCAGCTCATGGTGGGCGGCGAAAGTGCAGGCGGCGGTCTGGCGGCGGCGCTGTGCATGTATGAGCATGACCGCGGAGAGATCAGCATTGCCTTTCAAATGCCCCTGTACCCCATGCTGGATCATCGGGATACGGCAACCTCCCGCGACAACCACGCCCCCGTGTGGAACACCCGCCGCAACCACAAGGCGTGGGCCTGCTATCTGCGCGGTCTGACCGACCAGCCGATTCCCGCCTACGCCTCCCCTGCCCTCCGCACGAATTACACTGGCCTGCCGCCTGCCTATACCTTCATCTGCACCGCCGAACCCTTCTACGCGGAAACGCTTGCCTATGTGGAAGCCCTGCGCCGCGCGGGCGTTTCGGCAACAGTAGATGTGTACTCCGGTCTGTTTCATGCTTTTGACATGCTGCTGCCCTTTCTGCGGGTCAGCCGTCAGGCCGCTGCCGCCTTTGAGCAGCATTTTTCGGATGCAGCGGCCCACTGTTTTGCCCCGCAGCCCGAGGACGCGCATTGACTTTTCCCCGCCTGCCCTCTATAATCAGAAATGAAAACACGAATGTATCAAAAGGAGACTTGCATTCATGCAGCAGAGAATCTACCGTCAGTGCCAGACTGCGCCCAGTGCGAAGGATCTGGCCTTGCAGGAGACCCTTTTTCATAACGCCAACGGCTATATCGGCGTGCGCGGCACCCTCGAGGAGGGGCTGCCCGCAGGCGCGGACACCATGCGCGGCATCTACATGAACGGCTTCTATGAAGACGTTCCCATGAAGCAGGCGGAAAAGCTGACCAACGTAAGTGAGACCAAGGAGTCCATGATCAACGCTGCGGACACGCAGGGCATGAGCTTCACCCTTGCGGGCGAGGATTTCCGCATGGAGCATGGAACGCTTCTGCACTATGAGCGCATCCTGGACATGGACGCAGGCATTACGGAACGCCGCGTCACCTGGCGCTCCCCCGCAGGCCGCGAAACGGAGATCACCATCCGCCGCATGACCAGCTTTGCCTGCCCGGAGCTGTTCACCATTGACTATCAGGTCAAGCCGCTCAATTATTCAGGCGAGATTCGCCTGACCAGTACTCAGCTTGCGCTGGTGAAGAACTACGCCAACCCCAACGATCCCCGCATGGCAGGCGAAAGCGAATGCCACCTGGTTCCCGCGGCGCATGAGGTGGATGGCGACGCTTCCTATCTCACCGTGAAGACCCGTCAAAGCGGGCTGACGCTGGTCAGCGGCGTGCGCCACAGCGTCAGCATGCCCGGCGAAGCCAGCCTGACCTACGATGCGGAAAGCCATAGCGCTGCTTATACCTATGCCGCAAAGCTGGCGCAGGGCCAGACGCTGCGTGTGGTGAAGTACAGCGTCTTTGCGGACGATCGCCGTCATGCTCAGCCCCTTGATGCAGCAAAGCGCGTTATGTGCGAGGTGTTCGGGCAGGTGGACGAGCTGTATCTGCGTCAGCAGGAGGCCTGCGCGGCCTTCTGGCAGAATGCGGACATGCACATTCTCGGCGATGAGGACGCGAACCTGTCCATGCAGTTCAACCTGTATCAGCTGTTCCAGTCCGCAGGCCGGGACGGCGTGTGCAGCATTGCCGCCAAGGGCCTGAGCGGCGAAGGCTATGAGGGCCACTATTTCTGGGACACGGAAATGTACATGATGCCCTTCTTCATCCTCACTATGCCGGAGCTGGCCCGCAAGCTGCTGGGCTTCCGCTATCACACGCTGAACGCGGCCCGCGACAACGCCAAGCTGCTGGGGCACGACAAGGGCGCGCTGTTCCCCTGGCGCACCATCACGGGCCGGGAGTGCAGCGGCTACTTTCCCGCAGGCACGGCGCAATATCACATTGACGGCGACATCGCCTATGCGGTCATCACCTATTACATGGCCACGGGCGATCAGGATTATCTGACCGAGGAAGGTGCGGAAATTCTGCTGGAGACCGCCCGTCTGTGGATGAGTGTGGGCCACGAAGCGGACGGTGCGTTCCGCATCAACTGCGTCACCGGCCCCGACGAATACACCGCCATGGTCAACAACAACTACTACACTAACGCCTGCGCCAAGTACAATCTGGTATGGGCAGTGCGCGCGGCAAACCTGCTGAAGCAGTGGGGCGCTTACGACGCCTGGGCCGCGAAGCTGGGCGTGACGGAAGCCGAGCTTGCCGCCATGAGCCATGCGGCGGACGTCATGCTGCTGCCCTATGACGAGAAGTTGGGCATCAATCCCCAGGACGATAGCTTCCTGATGAAGCCCGTGTGGGATCTAGCGAACACGCCCAAGGAGAACTTCCCGCTGCTGCTGCACTATCATCCGCTGGAGTTGTACCGCTATCAGGTATGCAAGCAGGCGGACACGGTGCTGGCTCATGTGCTGTTTGAGGATTGGGCGGACGAGGACACCCGCCGCCGCTCCTTCACCTATTACGAGGGCATTACCACCCACGATTCCTCTCTGTCCCACTGCATTTTCTGCATTGAGGCCTGTCGGCTGGGCTTGCAGGACAAGGCGCAGGCATACTTTGGCGACAGTGTCAAGACTGACCTGATGAACACCCACGGCAATTCGAAGGACGGCATTCACACTGCGAACATGGGCGGCTGCTACATGGCGGTGGTGAACGGCTTCGCGGGGCTGAAGCTCCGGGAGGACGGTGTGCGCATTGATCCCTTCCTGCCCAAGGCCTGGAACGGGCTGACCTTCCTGTTCCAGTATCACGGCAGCCGTCTCCGCTTTGAAATGACGGAACAGGATTATGCGCTGACGCTGCTGGATGGCAGCGAGGTGAAGGTTTTCACCCCTGCGGGCGATGTTGTTTTGACGGCGGATGCGCCTGTTGTTCGCGGCGCACGCGCGTAAATCAGACTGGCGTTTGTTTTCCCCAACGTTGATTGAAACGTTGGGGAAATTTTTATACTGCCGTGTTTTAGCGATGAAGCGTTTCAACCTCACACATCAAACTTTCAGCAGTCCGCAGTATTCCCTGCAAGCCGCACCTCGCGCCAGCGCTTGCCTCCTTCCGCAGAAGGAGGACAGCCGCCCTCGTGGGCGGCAGGAGGATATTCTCACCCGCTGGGGTATCCGACAGCTTCTTCTATAAAGTCGCGGCCACACCCCCAGTCCTGGCGGCACACCACCGCACTGGGATTCCAGCTAGAGAGAATTTCGTCCGTCTGCGGATGGACGACCTACTTTGCACTCGGGCAAAGTAGGCAAAGCCGCCCGGGGGCCAGCCAAATTTTCCATATAACTAAGGCTGGCCCCCTGACCCCAAGGCATTCCGGCGGCTGACCGTATACAGCCGCCGGAACGTCTTGTCGCTTAGAACAGGCATAAGCATCGAAAAGTTACCCGCACGGAAAGGCACACCGCACCAAAAGGCTTCCCTGAAAGGGGAGCTGTCCCGCAGGGACTGAGGGGTTCCGCCATAAAGCAAAGCATCCGCCCGCAGAGGACCATGCTGTCCCCCGCAGGCGGATGCCCATATTTGCTATAAATTTTTTCGGCTGTCTTACTTCAGTCGCAGCAGCAGCGTCAACAGACGCTTCACGCTGGTCTTGACGGCGGCGCGATCCAGTTTGCCCTCTGCCAGCATCTTCACGGTATGCTCTGGCATGCCGCAGCCCATCTTCATGTCGTTGCCTGCGGCGATCTCGCGCCACTGCTCGCCGTAGGTGTACCAGTCCGTGGTCACCATGCCGTCAAAGCCCCATTCCTCCCGCAGGATGCCCGTCAGCAGGTCGGCGTTTTCGGAAGCACGGCGACCGTTGACGAGGTTATAGGAGGACATGATGGACCAGGGCTGAGCAGTCTTGACGCAGATTTCAAAGGCCGTCAGGTAGATTTCCCGCAGGGCGCGTTCGGACACGCGGGAATCAGAATTGCGGCGGTTCGTTTCCTTGTTGTTGCAGGCGAAGTGCTTCAGGGAGCAGGCCACGCCCTCGCTCTGAATGCCGCGGATCATCGCCGCGGACATCTGGCCCGCCAGCAGCGGGTCTTCCGCGTAGTATTCGAAGTTGCGTCCACACAGGGGACTGCGGTGGATGTTGACCGCAGGCGCCAGCCAAATGCCGATGCCGTTCTCATGCACCTCCTGCGCCGCCGCCTTGCCCACCTCATAGAGCAGCGCGGGATCCCAGGAGCAGCACAGCATGGTAGCACAGGGAAAGGCCGTGGTGTTCACGCCGCATTTCGCGTCGATGCGCAGGCCGGCAGGGCCGTCCGCCGTCATGGCATTGGGAATGCCGCGCCGCGGCAGGTTGCCCCAGCCGAAGGTGTTTGCCACGCCGCGATTGGGCTGACCGCCCAGCAGACGCGCCATGTCCTCATCGGTAAGGGTGTCAATAAACGCATCCAGGGAGAGCTTATTTTCATAAACGTCCTTCAGTGTTGCGGTATCCTTGTCCGTGCGCCATACATTTTTGCCGTAGCTGTGCAGGATTTCTTCCGGCGGCTGACCGTCCGGGGGCAGCACATTGGCGTCCTGCGGGAAGCGCTCCGGTACGGGTATATCCGGCAGCTTCTCGAAGGAGCCGTCCGCCAGCATGCGCTCTGGCAGCTGCGAGGGCGCGCAGCGCTGCTGGCACTGCTCCACCACCAGCGTTTCCGGCAGCGTCCATGCGTCGCCGAACGCTTTCGCGTCCCGCACGTTGTCGCCCAGGCAGAAGCGGTAATCTCCCGCCTCCAGCAGCCACGCGGAGGCCTGCGCCTTGCCCACATCGTCATAGCTGGCGAAGTCGCGTGCCGTAAAGGCGATGGTCAGGCGCTCGCTTTCTCCGGGAGCCAGCTTGCGGGTCTTGGCAAAGCCCACCAGCACGCGGTGAGGCTTGCCCAGCTTGCCCTGGGGCGCTTCGCAGTAGACCTGCGCCACCTGTCGGCCCGCCGTGTCGCCGGTGTTCGTCACCGTCACCTGCACGGTAAAGGCCTGTCCCTCCACGCTCCACGCTGCATCCGAGAAAGCGAAGGTGGTGTAGCTCAGGCCGAAGCCGAAGGGATAGCACACCTTGTCCGCCGCTCCGTCGATGGTCTCGAAATAACGATAGCCTACATAAATGTCATCGCGGTATTCCACATAATCCTCGGAATCGTTGAAGCCCGCCGAGGAGGGATACGCCGCGAAATTCTCTGCAAAGGTATCGGTCAGGTGACCGCTGGGGCAGGTATCGCCGCACAGCACATCCGCCGTGGCGCAGCCGCCCTCCATGCCGCCCTGCCAGGCCAGCAGCGCCGCACCGATGCGGTCGTCATGGCGGAACCAGCTGCTGTCCATCATGCCGCCGGTGTTCAGCACCACCGCCACCCGGGGGAAGGCCGCACGCACCGCATCCACCATGTCCATTTCCTCGTGGCTGAGGAAGAAATCGCCGTCAAAGGGCTTGCCCGTGCGGTCCCAGCCCTCGCCGGAGAAACGGCAAATGGTAATCAGCGCGGTGTCCGTAAAGGTGCGGGCCTGCGTCAGCAGCTCTGCGGGCAGGACAGGCTCCACGGTCTGTCCAGGATGACAGCCCTTTTCATACTGTGCCGCCACGTCCGCACGATAAAAATCGGACAGGGGTGCAAAAAGCTGCAGGCGGCCCTCCTGCTCCTTTTCCTCCAGGCCGTCCAGGATGCTGCGCACATAGGCCACGGTGGTGTCGCCGCTGCCGCCGCCGCCCTTCACATAGTCCGCCTGGGCCTTGCCGAATACCGCAACCTTCGCATCCTTGGCGAAGGGCAGCAGACCATGCTCATTTTTGAGCAGCACCATGCCCTCCCGTGCTGCGCGGCGGGACAGGGCAATATGCGCCCGGCTGCCGGTGACGCGCTCGCCATGTTCGCCGATCGGCGTGGCGGGCATGTAGGTGATGCGCTGCCATTTTCTTTCGCTCATCATGCTTTACTCCTTTTTTGCTTCCGTGCTGCGGAAGTATCTGGCTGTATTTTACAGGAAGTTACCTGCGGACGCAATGCCTATTTTTTGCTGTTCTTTGCACTTTCTCGCAGTTTCGGTACATCAGGCTCCTGCGTACACGGACGGTGGACCGCGCAGTGCCGTTTGGAAAATTTCCTTTGAATCCTTCCCTCTGCTTTAGCGGTCTCCCTTACTGGTGCAGGAAAGCAGCCGCTGCATCACAGTAGAAAATGTCAACTTTTCAGGAGGTTATCAGCTTGCAAAGCGAGCCGTCAGCCGCCATAATAAAGACAGAACAGCGCGACCTACAAAAGGAGGTTTTTTATATGACGCAAACGATTCCGAAGAAGGAATTTCCCCGCCCCGAGCGGCAGCGGCGCACCTGGCTGAACCTGAACGGCGATTGGGATTTTAAGCTGTTCCCTGCCGGAGAGGAAGCTGCAGAGCAGGCCTTCGCCGCAGAACGCACGGCCTATGACCGCACCATCGTGGTTCCCTTCAGCTGGACGGCTCCCCTTTCTAAGGTGCAGGAAAATGTGGCGGGCATCGGCTGGTACCGCCGCACGGTGCAGTTTGCGCCCAAGGGCCGGGTGTTCCTGTGCTTCGGCGCAGTGGATTATCTGGCGGATGTGTATGTCAACGGTGTGCATGTGCAGCAGCATCAGGGCGGCTACAGCTACTTTGAGCTGGACGTGACAGATCTGTGGCAGGCGGGTGCGAACCTGATCGAGGTGCGCGCCGAGGACTACCGCAAAAACACGCAGACCTACGGCAAGCAGGGCTACGGCGATATTCAGGGCATCTGGCAGACCGTGTGGCTGGAGGATCGTCCCCAGGCATACATTGACGATTTCCGCGTGGTCACCCAGTGCAGCGGCAAGGTGCATATCAGCGCGCAGGTACATGCGCCCGACGGCGCAGTGCTGACCGCCGCCTTTGGTTCCCAGCAGGCGCAGGCTACTGTGAAGGGCGGGCAGGCCGAAGTCACACTGCATTACGCCGAACCCCGTCTGTGGTCGCCCGACGATCCCTTCCTGTACGAGGGACAGCTGCTGCTGACCAATGATGGGGAGACGGACGAGCTTTGCACCTATTTCGGCATCCGTGAAATTTCCGTAGGTAAGCTCGACGGTCGGGACTATCCGTGGATCCTGCTCAACGGCAAGCCCATTTATCTGAACGGCACGCTGGATCAGGCGTTCAATCCCCAGGGACATTTCACCTATCCCGATGAGGAAAGTATCCGTGGGGAAGCCTGGCTGCTCAAGCGGCTGGGGCTGAATATGGTGCGTATCCACATCAAGTCTGAGGAGCCGCGCAAGCTGTACTGGATGGATCGTCTGGGCCTGCTGGTCATGGAGGACATCCCCTGCTTCTGGGGCGAGCCGAACGAGGAAGCCCGCGCCGCCTATGAGCAGGAGTGGCCCGACGCCATGCGCCGGGATATGAACCATCCCTCCATTTTCGCCTGGGTCATGTTCAACGAGACTTGGGGCCTGTTCACCCGTCAGGGAACGCAGCGCCATTATCTGAAGAAAACGCAGGAGTGGGTGCGCAGCGTGTACCACCGCGCCAAGGCCCTTGACCCCACCCGCCTGGTGGAGGACAACTCCGCCTGCAATTACGACCATGTGGAAAGTGACCTGAACACCTGGCACTTCTACCGCAACGGCTACGGCACGGTGCGGGATCATATCCGCAACGTAGTGGACAACACCTTCCCCGGCTCCACCTTCAACTATACCGAAGGCAACGTGCAGACGGATGCGCCGCTGATGAACAGCGAGTGCGGCATGGTGTGGGGTGTGGATGGCTCTGCGGGTGACAGCGATCTAGCCTGGCAGTATCACTACATGCTGAACGAATACCGCCTGCATGAAAAGCTCTGCGGCTTCGTCTTCACCGAGTTCCACGACGTGGTAAACGAGTTCAACGGTTACTACCGCATTGATGGCGAGGACAAGGACTTCGGCTATGAGGATTATTGCCGGGGCATGACCCTGCGCGACCTGCATGCCGCCGACTTTGTGGCCGTGGACTGCGCCCCCATTCAGAACGTTGATGCACTGGAGCGCGTCACTGTGCCGCTGTACCTGTCCAGCTTCTCCGCTGCTCTGCATGGCAAGCGCTGTGCGCTCCGCTGGGAGCTGTGGCATGACGGGCTGGACGGTCGCGTGACCGACGCCAGCGGTACTGTCAAGCTGCCGACCTTTGGCTTTGGCGTCACGGCGCTGCCCGCGCTGACCGTCCGCATGCCTGCGGAAAACGCCGCTGCCGTGCTGTCCCTCTATCTGCTGGACGAGCAGGGGCAGGTGGTTTCCCGCAACTTTACCACCTTCAATGTGCATGCGCCCCTTGCCGCCGATCTCCTTGCGCTGCCCGTCATCAATGGCAAGACCGAGGGCTTTGAAGCAGTCTGGCAGGCCATGGGCGGCGAAAAGCTGAGCATGGCTGGCGAAGGTCAGGTGACGTACACCGTACGTGTCCCCCGCGGCGAAGACATTCAGCGCATGACCATCTTCTTTGAAGCAGGCGCTAAGCGCATTTTGCAGAAGGATCGCCACATTGTGGGCAAGGCCGAGGTGGACGGCGCATTCATGCGCGGCTACCTGGTGGATCGCGGCGCGTTCGACAATTCCTACTGGATGACGGACGAAACCCGCTTCCCCTCCACCGTAGAGGTCGAGGTGGACGGTCATGTGATCGACACCCTGTATCTGCACAACGACTGGGCTGACGCGCGCGGTCTGCTTTCCTGGAACGCACAGCCCACGGATCGCCTGCTGGACGAAGCCGGCTCCTATGGTGAAGCGCAGCGTGTGGAGATTCCCTCCCGTCTGCTGCCCACCATCACGCAGGAAGGCCGCTTCTCCCTGACCTTCCGTGTGAAGGGGAACGGCGGTCTGGCGCTGTACGGACGTGAAAGCGGACGCTATGCTTATGGCCTGACTATCCGCGTGGGAAAGTAATATTATATAGAACTGGGGCTTCCCGGCAAGCTGCAAGGCGACTCTGCTGCTCTCCCTTGCTTGCTGGGAAGCCCTTTTTTGTTGATGTTCGGATAGGATAGGTTATTCGATACCCCGGCGTGAGCGTTTATCCCCCTGTCGCCCACGAGGGCGGCTGTCCTCCTTCTGCGGAAGGAGGCAAGCACTTGGCACGGAGAATGATCCCGCGCTGTGACGTGCATGCTTTGCCTATAGCAAGCGTATAAAAATCGAGATGCCTGAGCTTTCAAGCATCTCGTTAGTTTTTACATAAAATTAAGAATTCAAAATCTGCATTCCCGCCTGCCAAGCCTCGGTCAAATACTTGTTTTTCTCACAGACTGTCAACAACTGCCGTAAATTTTCACGGTCTTCACTGTCCGCCGTTTCCCAATACAGCCGAAGCATAGCCGATGAATAGCGCCCGTTCGGATTGCCATGAAACGCCTGATTATTATCAAAGTTTGGCGCAAGACGAAGGACTTCTCCCGTTTTAGCTGAGCGAATGACACCGAAGTTGCGCATATGACGGTCTCCATTCAGGAACAGCGCATCCGCAAGGAGAATACGCTTCCAAGCATGGCGGTAATCTTCCCCAAGGGAGGACAGGTTGCTCATAACAATATCATCATCCTCACTGACATCTGCAAAAGCATAGCGGAAAGAGTCATACGGTTCAAAGAACTCATTTTCTCCAAGGAAGTTGAGGCTCTTAATGCGTTTGCGGTAGGAACCGACATAGCAATACAACGCGGCATCCCATCCGCATTCCCGCAGCACGCGACTGATCTCGACCTCGCTGCGCGTTGCCTCGGAGGATTGCAATTTATAGAGCCACCACTCCCCATTTTCGTATTTCCACGTTTTGGTAAAGCTGCCATCCGTAGAAACATTCGGCGTGATGGGAAGCGCTTTTCTGACGGAGGTATCACTGGACAGAAGGATGTAATCGCTGACGGCTTCATGCTCTTTCGGGTCGCACAGATGCCGCCGGGGAACAAACTGCCCTTCCTCAAAGCAGGTAAAGGTATCGGAGATACTGAACATGTGCGTCATCAGTGAAAGATGTACTTTATCATGGGAGCCGAGCAGCTCCGATACCAGATTGCGGTGCTGAACCGTGTTCAAGTCAATAGCACGTTCACGGAGCCATCCCGTAAAGCCCTCGGCGGATGTGGAACGAATCTGCATCGGAAGCAGCTCACTGTGAACAGGCTCATATGAGCGGATCATACCCTGCGCATATGCAAAGCGCGCGGCAATTTGGTCGTTATTATACAGAATGTAGTTCGGCATACAGTGCCTACCTTTCCTTCTATAGTGTCAGCGTTTTCCACAACCGCATAGCACAGTGCTCATCGTCTTCTTTATCTTAGTATATCACACTTCCGGGATTTCGTCATCTGCCAATTTACGCAGCATACCGTTTGCATCAAAGCCTATGTTCAGCCCGCCAATCGGGCAAGGTAAAGTGTCCATGGCAAACGCTCAACAAACGCAAAAGCTCCCGGCAGACGCATGAAGCCGTCTGCCGGGAGCCTTTTTATCTTCTTTTACGCCTGGATGCTCTGTCCTGCGGGGATCACCGTGTCCTTGCCGTGCAGCAGCAGCGTTACGTTCTTGCTGCCATGGTTCTCCACCTGCACCGCGTCATGGGTGACGGTAAACCGCAGCGCCTGGCCCTGCCAGTACAGCGGAAAGCGCAGCTCGCTCCACGCTTCGGGGAGCTTCGGCTCCACCCGCAGCTTGTCGCCCACAATGCGCACACCGCCAAAGCCGTAGACGACGCCCTGCCAGATGCCGCCCATGGACGCTGCATGGATGCCCGCATCCGAGGTGGTCATCACAGGGCCAAGATCTGTCTTTTCTGCGCCCTCAAAAAGGGTGTAGGCCATTTCGTCCAGCCCCAGGTCTGCCGCCAGCACCGCGTGGGTGGAACGGCTCAGGGAGGAATCGTGCAGGGTGCGGCTCTCATAGAAGTAGAAGTTCTTCGTCTTTACGTCCGCGCTGAACAGCTCCTCCAGCAGGAAGAACAACACCAGCACGTCCGCCTGCTTGCCCACCTGGATGCCGCTGATCTGCTCATGGCTGTAGTCCTGATAGATGGTTCCCACCACGTCGGATTGCTTATACTTCGTCAGGTCAATGTGCTTCAGGTCGAAGTAGCCCTCAAACTGGGGCAGGATGCCGTCGGCGTTCTCCCGTGGGAGGTACAGCTTATCCAGCACACGCTTGATCTGCTGCGCTGCCGCCGCAAAGTCCAATGCCTTGTTCAGCCGCGTATACACCGCATCGCCGCGCTTTTCCAGCTCTGCCATCATGTTCAGCGCCAGACGCATGTTGAAGCCCGCCATGTAGTTGGTGTAGGCGTTGTTGTTGATGTGATCCTTGTACTCGTCGGGACCGATCACGTCCGTGTACTCATACCAGCTCCGGGCTTCGTTCCATTCCGCGCGGCTGCTCCAGAAGCGGGCCGTCTCGATAACGATCTCATAGCCGCAGCGGTCCAGGAAGTCCTGATCGCCCGTGGCACGGAAATACTCCTGCACTGCAAAGGCGATGTCGGCGGAAATGTGCAGCTCGATGATACCCGTCCAGATCTTGGTAGGTTCGCCCGTGACAACGTTAGCGTCACCCCACAGCGGCGTGACCTCGCCGTCATCCTTCCACGCGGATTCCCAGGGATACATCGCGCCGTCGTAATGGTTTTCCTTTTCTTTGGAAGGCCCGCCTTGCGGCTTTGCTCCCTTGCGTTGATATGAGTATAGCATAATCGAAACGAAGTTTCAATATGTTTTTTCAACTTTTACAAAAAACTGATAAAGTATTCCTGTGCAGCACAGCAAGGCGTTCTCATTTCCGCTTTGCGCATGTCCATTTATAGTTTTTTCTTGCCCATCTATTCCATCCATTTTTTGTAAGTTTCAGCATTGTCGAAACTGCGACTTTGAAGATGCTTTTTCCGTGCCTTTGTTTCTTCATCATTTCATGAAACTGTTTCTTGAAACCCATTGCATTCTGCACGAAAATATGCTATGCTATATTTGTATAATGAAACGTTGTAGAAACGGAGGAGAAGACATTGCCCCTCACCACGACTCAAAACGCTGGGGTCAAGGTGCTGGCGGATCACCTGGGTCTTTCCAAGGCCACGGTCTCCAAGGCGCTCAACGGCTATCCGCAGGTCAGCGAAGCCACCCGCCAGCGGGTGCTGGAGGCGGCGGAGCAGCTGGGCTATGCCACGCCGGAAAACGAAGCGGCGAACCGGCCCCTGGGCAGAAGCAAGCGCATCGGCTGGCTCTATCGTTCCGCCACGCGCGAGATGAATCCCGACCAGTTCAACGCCAGCAACGGCTTTCAGTATGTTGCGCAGGAAATGCGAGACATTCGCATGGAGGTTCTGCTGCTGCCGCAGTTCCAGGATAAGCCGGCAGGCCGCACCCTGAGCCAGCTGGTGGCGGATTATCATCTGGACGGCGCGTTCATCAGCGACATTCAGGTGCATGATCTGCTGTTTCAGGAGGTGCAGGAGGTCTTCGTGCCGCTGGTTTTTTGGGGCGCTCCCCCGGTTGCAGAGCAGGCTAACGTCTGCGCCGTCACCTATGATTCCATCGTGGGCATCGGCAAGACCATGGCGCATCTGCTCAGCCTTGGGCATCGGCGCATCGGCTTTCTGAACGGCAATTCCGGCGCGTATGTCAGTCAGGAGCGGCTGGACGGCTACATTCTGGCCCTGACGCGGGCGGGCGTCTCCTTCGACCCTACGCTAGTGTGGGAGGGAGATTATTCCTTCGCCTGCGGTGCGCCCGCGCTGGATTACTTCCTGCAAAAGGGCGTGACCGCCATCTGCTGCGCCAGCGACAAAATGGCCATTGGCGCAGCCCATGCCGCCACGCAACGCGGTCTTTCCATCCCGGAGGATCTGTCCATTGTGGGCTATGACGACGACCCGGTGTGCAGCAGCATGTTCCCCAGCCTGACCACGGTGGCGCAGGATTTCTTCCGCATTGGTCGGGTCGCGGCGACGCTGATGACCTGCATGCTGCGGGGTCTGCCCGTCGGCCCGGTCTCCATTCACCCTGAGCTGCTGGTGCGCGGCTCTACCGCAACGCCGAAGCATACATAAAATACACCTAAAAGAGGAGGAAACTTTCCATGAAATACGAAGGCATCATTTTCGACCTGGACGGCGTGATCTGCTCCACCGACCACTACCATTATCTGGCATGGAAGGCTCTGGCGGATCGTCTGGGCATCCCCTTCAACGAAACGGACAACAACCGTCTGCGCGGTGTGAGCCGCATGGAGAGCCTGAACATCGTGCTGGAAAAGAGCGCCAAGACCTACGCCGAGAATGAGAAGGTCGCCATGGCGACGGAAAAGAACGACACCTACCGCGAGCTGCTGCACCAGATGACCCCCGCCGACCTGTCCGACGAGGTGAAGAACACACTGGATACGCTGCGCGCCAAGGGCCTGAAGCTGGCGATCGGCTCCTCCAGCAAGAACACGCCCTTCATTCTGGAGCGCGTGGGCCTGAAGGGCTATTTTGACGCGGTGGCGGACGGCAACTGCATTACCCACTCCAAGCCCGACCCCGAGGTGTTCCTGAAGGCTGCGGAGATGATCGGCCTGTCCCCCGCCGTGTGCCTGGTGGTGGAGGATGCGCATGCCGGTGTGGAGGCTGCCGTGAACGGCGGCTTTGACTGTGCCGCCATCGGCGATGCGAAGGACGATGTGCGCGCCAAGCATCACCTGTCCACCTTCAGCGATCTGCTCAAGGCTGCGGAGTAATTTTCATAAAAACAAGCGCCCGCTCATGCGGCGGCAGAGGGAAAACCCTCTGTTCACCGCACAGCAGGCGCTTTTTCTATATACCCATTGCCCGTCAGAAACCAGTTGCCGTTGTCGCATCCTGCGCCGGGTCGAAGCCCTGCCGTTCAAGCATGGTCTGCATGGTCGCTTCCTCCTTTTTTGGGCAAACGCCCTCCATGCACTGCGGCATGGAGGGACATGCTTTATTCGTAAATGCAAATTTCCGCCGCCTGTGCGCCGCCCGTGCGGGAGGAGGAGTTCATGGTGAACACAACCTTCACATAGGCCGCCTGCACCGCGTCAAAATCAATGCAAATGCGGTTGCCTGTTTCCGCGTTGAAGTCATACTTTTCTGCCGATGCGACCTCGGTGAAGCTCTCGCCATCCGTGCTGACCCACACCGCAATTTCCTGGGTGCGCGGCTCCCAAATGGAGGACGGGTTCAGGCACACCGCCACGGTGGAAACGGTATGTGCTTCGCCCAGGACGATGGTCATTTCCGCCGGGAAGCCCTTGCTTTCCCAATAGGTGTCGGTCTTGCCGTCGTTGACGTTGCTGCTCACATACACATCATTGTGCGCCCCGGCAAGAACCTCCTTGCCCTCCGCCAGATTCTCCGTTTCGGGCAGGGGGATGAAGTTATCCGCAGGGTCCGGGAAGCAGGCAGGACGCTCCGGCGCAGTCTGCTCCGGGGCCTTCACGATGGTGACAATGGTCTTGATGTCTTCCGCCCCTACCGCTGCGGTACTCAGGCACGCAAGTGACAGCAGGAGCAGCACAGTCAGCAAAAGACGCAGCTTCTTCATAGCTTTTTCCCCCTTATTCAATGGTGATGGCTTCGCAGTATTCGTTCGTCCGCAGCTTCATGGCCTTCAGGTCCTTGACGGGCTGTCCCAGGATGGTCACATTGCGCAGGGTCACGTTGGTAATACGGTTCTCCTCGCTCTGTCCTGCCAGACGGGATGCAGGCGCCTTGCCGTCCGCCGTGTTGACCACGGTCAGGCCGTCGATCAGCACGTTGTCGATGGAGCCGAATTCATCCTTCACCGTGGACCAGGCAGAATTTTGAAGCGTCATTTCGATCAGCTCCTTGTTGCTGCCGTTGTCACCCTGCATGAAGGCGTTTTCCACCACGATATTGCGGTACACAATGTCATGCACATAAGCGTCGTCGCTGTTGTGGATGCTGATGACTGGCTTATGGAAGTTATACAGCACCGTGATGTTTTCAAACAGCACCTCGCTGATCTCCGGGTCCAGCGTCAAACCCTTATCCGTCTCATAGCCGATCTCCATGGACTGCGCCAGGTCTGTCCACACCTGCATGTTGCGGAAGGTGATCCCCTTGGTGGAGCCGGAATAATTTTTGATAACCAGGCTGTCATCCCAGGTGCGGGCAAAGCTGTCCGTCACCACATGATCCGTGCAGGACTGGAAGGTGAAGCCGTCGCCGTTCTGCCGCCCGGAAATGACCTTGACGTTGCTGATCTCCACATGCTTGGAGGCAAAGGAGTTGACATTCCAGCAGTTGGAGTTGACGATGGCAATGCCCTCGATGGTCACATCCTTGGCATGGTTCAGGTCGATCGGCACTCGCGCATAAGAGCCAGGCTGGTTCCAGGCAGGATAGTCGCTGCCATCGATCAAGCCGCGTCCGCAGATGCGTACGTTTTTTGCATTGTTGACGGAGATGATGCTGTGCAGCACCGCGCCGCCGGAAATGTACAGCGTCTGATCATCCTCCAGCACAATGGCGTCCATCGTCCACTCGCCGGGGCCGATGTAGAAAACGTTCGGATCGTCGAAGTCCGGCACATCCTCCTCCAGCGGATTGGCGAAGATGTGCAGCGCCTTGTTCACGCTGCCGTTGAACACCACGGTATACTGTCCGGGCTGATTCAGCAGAAAGCTGACCGTGCCGTCCTTCACCTCAGGAACGATCCCGGCGGCCTGGGGCAGCACCTCGGCGCTTTCTACCCCATCGGGCAAGCCGGGCATGCTGATCTCCACCTTCACCCGGCCCTCAAAGTCGAAATACGTCATGGGGGTGGTGACAGGCTGGGTATTGGCATTCCAGATATGCTCATGATTGACCATCACGTCATACACAAACAGCTCATAGCCGTTGACGCGAACCTGCGCAGTCTCGGAGCTGGTCATGGTCTTGGGACCTTCATAGAGGGTCAGCAGCGTCGGCGCCTCCTCCGCCTGCCCGGTCACGGCCCACGCCGCCGCCAGCAGCGCCACAAGCAGCAGGCACATCATGGTAGAACGTTTTCCTTTCATCATTTCCATCCTCCTGTTTTCCCTGCGGCAAGCTCCGCAGCGCGCGGGCTATGCGTTTTTCGCCGCGGTTCCGCCTTTTTTCTTCCATAAAAGGAGCGTTCTCGGCGAGTTTAACGCTAAACCCATCTGCGGTCATTATAGCAGGAAAAGTGCCGCAATGCAACGCTCTGGCAAAAAAATGACCAAATTGAAAATCCACCCCTTGACAGGGCATGGGCCTGATGCTATAATCAAACCATCAGATAGGTTTAGCGTTAAACCTACCAATCCAATACTTTGAGGAGGGTTCCCATGAAAAAGTTCCTTGCTTTCCTGCTTGCCCTGACGATGGTCTTTGCCATGACCGCTTCCGTTCTGGCTGAGGGTGAAACCTACCTATGGGACAACTTCGACGACCGTGATCCCCAGGCGAAGCCTGACATGGCCCCCAACGGCGTGAACCTGTGGTGGGACAACTTCGACAACCTGCGCGCCAAGAACGAGGACGGCGCCCTGAAGCTGGACTTCCGTCCCAAGGCGTATGACCCCGAGGATTACGACTCCGAGGATGAATACTACGAGCGTGCCACTGACTGGATGGGCAACTGGGGCGAAGCCGTGAACATGTGGGCGCTGGACGGCATCTCCTACTGCAAATACCTGACCATCCGCGTGAAGGGCGCTGAGGGCGGCGAGGAAAACAAGCTCATCATGGACTGGCATCCCGAAGACAGCAAGTTCTACGCGGCCCGCTTCAGCGACCTGGTGCTGGCGGATGGCAGCCATCCCGTGATCACCACCGAATGGCAGGATCTGAAGATCGACCTGGAAGCCTCCGGTTTCCCGGGCATGACCAACGCCATGCACATCCGCGCCTTCGCCAAGTGCGTCATCTGGCTGGATGAGATCACCTTCTCCGAGGCTGTTGCCCCCGTGGACAGCACCAGCACCGAGACCATCCTGGCCGGCATGACCGCGCCCGAGACCGGCAAGCCCGCTTCCCTGCCCATCAAGGACTACGTTGCGGAGCTGCAATAACAGCCAATTGTTTTCCCGGGAGACAGCGGAGCTGTCTCCCTTCCTTTTTTGTCTGCGGGACTTGCATCCATCCGCAAAAGCATGTATGCTAATAGATAGCCTATCGCCGCACGCTCCGTCCTGCGGCGGTGAAGACGGTGAATATGAAATGTGGGGAAGTCAATGGTCACACTGAAGGACATCGCCGCTGAAGCAGGCGTGAGCATCACCACCGTTTCCAATGTGGTGCATAACAGGAAAAGCCGGGTCTCTGAAAAGCAGCTGGCGAAAATTTGGGAAATCATCGAACGGGAGCATTATGTGCCCAGCATGTCGGCGCGTTCCCTGGCGAAGGACCAGTCCGCCATCATCGCCATGGTCACCTACATCACGCCGCGCACCACGGGCAGCACGGTAGACGACCCGTTTATGAGCGTCATTGCCGCCAGCATCGAGCAGCGCACCCGTGAGGAGGGCTATTACCTGATGATCCGCTCGGCAGAGACGGTGGACGCGCTGGAATCGCTGATCCACAGTTGGCGGCTTGCCGGACTCATCATGACGGGCCTGTATCAGGACGCTTTCTTTGAGGCCGCGGCACATCTGGGCATCCCCTTTGTGCTGATCGACAGCTATATCAACGACCCCAACGTATGCAGCGTCGGGCTGGAGGACGAAAAGGGCGGCTACCTTGCCACAAAGCACCTGCTGGAAAATGGGCATCGCACCATTGCGTTCGCCTCCCCCACGGTGCAGGCCGGCGGCGTGCTGGATCTGCGCCTGCAGGGCTATCGCCGCGCGCTGGCAGAATACGGCGTTCCCTTTGATCCCTCGCTGATCTTCATGCAGGAAATTTCCGTGCAGGAGGGCAAGCGCTTGGGGCATCAGCTCAGCCAGCGGCCTGAGATCACGGGCATCTTCGCTTCCGCTGACATTCTGGCGGCGGGCATCATGTCCGGCCTGCATGAATGCGGCATGTACGTCCCCCGGGATAAGTCCATTGTGGGCTTTGATGATCACTATCTCTCCCAACTGACCATTCCCGGCCTGACCACCATCCATCAGGATTCCGAGCAAAAGGGCATTCTTGCCACGGACATGATCCTTGCGCAGCTTCGGCATGAACCCATTGCAGAGAAAAAGATCATCCTGCCCGTGCGCCTGGTGGAGAGAGGCAGCGTACGGAATCTCAAGGCCTGACGCTTTCCGACTGCATATTCTTCATCCATGCTTATTTGAGGAGGAGCCATGCTTACTTACCACCCTACGACCGAAGAAGAAAAATACCTTATCACCGCCTGGCAATACAGCGGCGACTATGCCATGTACAACAAACCGCCCTATGCGGAGCAGAAGAAGTCCGGCGTTGGCTTTGCCAATCCCGCAAACCACTTTTACTCCTTTTATGACGATACCGCGCTCATCGGCTTCATCAACCTTTCCGAAGAAGAAACCGAGGTGTTCTTTGGCATCGGCGTAAACCCCGCGCATTGCGGCAAGGGCTACGGTCAGCAGATCACGCGAATGGCCTTCGACATCTCCCAGGAACTGTTTCCTGGCAAGCCCCTGTATTTGGAAGTTCGGACCTGGAACACCAGGGCCGTCCGCTGTTACGAGAAGGCCGGCTTCCACATTGTTGGCGGGCCGATCCGGCAAACAACCTCCATCGGAGACGGCGAATTTTATCACATGGTGCGGGAGTCCTAAACGCCTTTCCGCCTAAAGCAAATGGGCTGATGCAGATTTTTGTTCTTCTGCATCAGCCCATTTGCTGTTTTTCTTTTACAGCTTCGGCGCCAGCAGCTCCTGCTGATCCAGCTGCATTTCCTTGCCGTAAATCTGCACGGTCAGCGGCGCCCCCTTTGTCAGGCGGAAACTGGTCTTTTCCGCGTCCATACAAATCGCAATGACCCGCCCGCGATACATCACCGAAAAGCTGAGCTGCTTCCACCGTGCAGGCAAACGCGGCGCAAAGCGCAGCAACTCGCCGTCACTGCGCAGCCCCGCAAAGCCGTACACGATGTTGGCCCACGCCATAGCGATGCTGGTGATGTGCAAACCCTCCCGAGTGTTGCGGTTGTAGTTGTCCAGATCCAGCCGCGTTGCGTAGCCAAAGAAGCTCACCGCTTCGTCCATCTTGTCCAGCTCCGCCGCCAGGATGGAATGGATGGCAGGCGACAGCGACGATTCATGGATGGTGCGCGGCTCATAGAAATCATAGTTGACGCGCTTCGTCTCCTCGCTGAAGGAGGAATTATACAGGTACAGGAACATCAGCACATCGGGCTGCTTGATCATGTCCGTGCGGTAGATGCGGTCATAGGACCAGTGATCGTACAGCGGGAACTCACTGATCGGAATCGCGTCAATATCCGTATGGGGCAGCTCAAAGAAACCGTCATGCTGCTCAAACAGGTGATCCTCTGTCTCGGGAATGTACATGTTTTCCGCAATGCGCTGCCAGTCCTCCAGCTCCGCAGGGACCAGCTGAACCTTCCTGCACAGCGCGGCATAGGCCTCCGGCTCCTCCTGCTGCATCCGGGTCAGCACCTCCACCGCATAGCGCAGGGTGCGCATGCCCATGTAGTTGGTGTAGGCGTTGTTGTTGACCATCATGTGGAACTCGTCCGGCCCCATCACGCCAAAGAAGCCATACTTGCCCAGCTTCTCACTGAAGCCCACACGGGTCGCCTGGAACCGCGCAATTTGCAGCAAAATCTCCGCGCCGTAGCGCCACAGGAAGTCCATGTCCTGCGTCAGGTGGACATAGTGCCAAATGCCATAGGCCACGGCAGTGCTGGGCTGCAATTGCAGGCTGGCATGCTGCCACAGGGGACAGGCCTCGTCGCCGTTCAGCGTGGCAATGGGATAGCATGCACCCTTGCAGTCCAGCATCTTGGCGCGTTCAATGGCCTGGGGCAGGGTGTTGTACCGGAACAGCAGCAGCGCCCGCGCCGCTTCCGGGTTGGTGAACAGATAGAAGGGCAGGCAGCAGGCTTCCGTATCCCAGAAGGCATGCCCGTTGTAGGCTTCTCCCGTCAGGCCCTTCGCACCAATGTTGTGGCGCATGCTGCCGCCATTGTAGGTTTGGGCAAGCTGGAAGCTGCAAAAGCGAATGCCCTGCTGCTCCGCTGCCACGGTCTCTGCCGCGGCTTCCTCCGCAGGCGTAATGAGAATGTCCGAGGTATGCCAGTAAGCGTCCCAATAGGTGCGCTGGGCCTGCATGGCCTGCTCCAGCGAGACTTTTTCACTCTCCGCCAGCGCAGCAAGGCCGCGCTGCCACAGTGCTTCCCCCGTTTCGCCTGTGAAAAGCACCACCACTCGCTTATCCACCTGCACCGGCATGCCCTGCGTCAGCGTCATCTCGCATTGCAGCGCTGCCGTCTGGCCCGTCACCTGTGCCTGTGCCGTACCAGGCAGCGTTACCAGCGCCCCCGCAAATTCCTCCTGCCCGGACTGGGTGGTATGAGATTGGAGCAGCATGCGCCCCTCCCCCAGCTCCACGCGAGTGTCTTGCCAGAAGCACTTGCCCCGGCCCTCATGCACCACGTCAAAGGACATGCCCGTGGTGAAGGATGCTGTGCCAGAGAAGTTCAGCGCCTCCAGCGTAACGCGCTGATAGGCCCGTTCCCGATGCACCATATCCAGAAAGCGCAGGAAGCTGACCCGCAGCTCCTTGCCTGATGCCGTCTTCCACACAAAGCTGCGCGTCAGTGTACCTGCACGCAGGTCCAGCTCACGCACAAAGTCCGTAAACTGTACCTTGCCCAAGTCCAGCGCCTCGCCGTCCACCGACAGGGCCGTCATGAGCCACTCTGCCGAGGGAATCATGAAATGGGACTTGTCGATGATGCCCTTGTAGGAGCGGCTGAGCTGCTCCATGTCGTACACGCCGTTGGTGTACGCGCCGCGCAGGCTGTCCACGCTGCCGCCTTCATCGAAGCAGCCGCGCACACCGATGCTCTCGTTGCCCAGGGAGAAAATGGACTCGCTGACCCGCCCATAGGCCGGGTCAAAGCCCTCCTCGATCACTTTCCAGGGGTCTACCTTGAAATAAACGTCAGCAGCCTTCGCCATAGTTGCCTCCTTGCAGGTCAGCCCTTGATACCGACGGACACGGTATTTTCCGTCAGCTGCTTTTGGAAAATGAAGAACAGAATGATCGGCGGGATCATGGAGAACACCACCGAGCGCATCATGGTGTCGGCATTGACCGTCTGCTCCGTGCTGAACACAAACAGTCGCACCATGACCGTTTGCAGCGCACTGCCACGCAGCACCAGATACGGCAGCAGGAAGTCCGACCATGCCGCATTGATAGCGAAAATGGCAATGACCGTGCAAATTGGCTTGGACAGGGGCAGCACGATGTAGAAGAACGTTTCCAGCTGGCTGCACCCATCGATCCGCGCCGCCTCAATGATAGAGCGGGGCAGTGATTCAAAGAACTGAATGAACAGTACCACATACATGGCATTTGCGCCATAGCTGAGCCACAGCGGCACAAAGGAGTTGCCCAGGTTCAGCTTTTGAATGTTCATGAACAGCGGAACGATGCTGATAGTAGTAGGCAGCAGCAGGGAGAGCATCACCAGCTTTTTGATGACGCTGTAGCCCTTGGGCCGCAGAATGCCGATGCCATAGCCCAGCAGGCCGTTGAACACAATGGCGCACACCACGCTGCCCGCCACGGAGATTAGCGAATTGAGGTAGTTCGTGGCGATGCCCAGCTGCGACCAGGTCTGCGCGAACATGAAGAAATCGAACGTCTGCGGGATCAGGGAGGTGCTGGACATGAATTCCTTCAGATCCTTAAAGCCTGCCAGCACCACCCACGCCAGGGGAAAGATGGCAACGACAGTCATCAGAAGACACAGCAGGATGATGAAGCCATAGCCGATCTTCACGGAGGTGGAGTGCATATCGTATTCCCGAATCACGCCTGTATGCTTTGCCTTAGCCATATGCCTTCACGCTCCCTTCTCAATCCCAGTCGGATTCTTTGCGGTTGAAGTAGGAATAGATTGCCGTCATCACCAGCAGGATCAGTGTGACGATGACCGCCACGGCAGACGCCTTGCCGTAATTCATGGAGCCGCCGAAGGCATACTGCCACATCAGCTGCATCAGCGACAGGGAGGCGTTGTCCGGGCCGCCCTTGGTCAGCACCATCGGCTCATACATGATCTGGAACACAGAGATGATCTGCAGGATCAGCAGCGTTCCCGCCAGCTTGCGAATCGCCGGAAGCAGGATATGCACAATGCGCTGCCACACGGTCGCGCCGTCAATGGCCGCCGCCTCATACAGCTCCGGGCTGACCCCCGCCATGGCTGCCATGTAGATCAGCGCCGTTGCGCCTGCGCCCTTCCAGGTGGCAATGATGATGATAATGGGAATGACCCATTCCGCGCGTGTCAGATAGGTTTGCGGCGCGATGCCCATGCTGCTGAGCAGCACATTCAGCACGCCGGACTTTTCGCCAGAGAAGAACGCCGACCACAGGATGATGACCGCCAGGCCCGGCAGCATGTTGGGCAGATAAGCCACCGTACGGAAGAACCCCTTGCCCCGCGCTGTTTCGCCGATCAGTACTGCCAGCACCATGGGCAGCAGGAAGCCGATCAGCAGGGACCAGAACGTGTAGGAGAAAGTGTTCATCAGCGCCTGCAGGAAGTCATCCTTCCCCATAACGCTGATGTAGTTGTTCAGGCCAATGAAGCGTACCAGCTCCACGTTCCGTGTTTTATACAGGCTCATGCGGACGCTCTCAAACAGCGGCTCCCACACGAAAAAGGCCATCAAAATCAGGCTAGGAAGCATGATCAGCCATGCGTTGAAGCTGTCCACAGCCCTGGCGCGCATGGTCACGCTGCGCTTTTTCTTGCTCATAACGCTCCCTCCGGCGAAAAAAGAGTCAAAAGATACCGACGGAGGAAGCTCCGCCGCCGGTACAATGCAATTGGTTCAGCCTCAATAGTCGTTAATTTCGTCATCCAGATATTCCTGGAAGGACTCCTGCGCCTTGGTCAGCGCCTTCTCCACGTCCGCACCTTCCTTGGTGATCACGCGCTGCACCACGCTGGTCAGCTCGCGATACAGCTGCTGGGCAAACACCGGCTCCTCGGACTTCAGGGTGATGGTACCCTGGGTCAGGGAATCAAAGAAGTCGTTATACAGCCGCATGTCCACGTTGCAGTATTCATCCACGATGGCCTGCTTGGCGGCGTTGTATTCCGCATCGCTCCATGCGCTGACGGCAGGCAGCACAGGCGCGCCGCGGTCACGCTTGGCGGCGTAGTCCGCGCGCATGCCCTCAATGATCTGGTCGTTCAGGTAAGGCATCTTGCCCAGCACCGTCAGATACGCCATCAGCGCCTTGGCCTGGTCGGCGGTAATGTCCGGGGCAAACATGTAGCAGGTACCGCCAGCCAGCGCATAGCGGCCCGCAGGCCCTTCGGGGAAGGGGATCAGTGCGAAGTCCTCCACAGGCAGACCCTTGTTAGCAGTGGGCTGATCCACGGAGTCGTCCGCTGCAAAGTTCATAGCAGCTTCGCCCGTACCCAGCAGGGAGTGCGCACCCGCCCAGTCGGTGGTGGTCGCGTCCGCATTCAGAATGTCATACTTCCAGCGCAGGTCGCGCATGTATTCCATGGCGGCAATGCACTCAGGCGAGGTGAAGTTGCACACCCAGCGTCCGTCTTCATCCTGATATTCCAGTGCGTTCTCGCCCACGCAGCCGAAGTTCCACGCGATGTTAGTGAACAGCCAGCCACCGTAGCTCTCGCTCGCCGGGAACACCAGACCCGCCTTGCCGGTCTTTTCACGAATGATCTGACCGTATTCCGCCAGCTCCTGCAGGGTCTTGGGATAGGTAGGCAGGCCGTTCTCGTCCACCAGACCGGCTTCCCGGAACAACGCCACATTGATGTGCATGCCCAGCACATAGCCGTCGCGGGGCAGGCCGTAAATGCGTCCGTTCTCGTCAGACAGCATCTCTACATAGGCGGGGCTGAACTTATCCAGCACGCCCGCCTCCTGCAGTGCGTCGGTCACATCGCCCACCAGATGCTGGTTGATCAGCAGCTGCGGATCGGTGAACGGCGGCTGAAAGATGCTGGGAGCCGTACCGCCCTTCGCCATAGGAACGTAGCTGCTCAGGGTGTAGGAATAGTAGTCCGGCACCAGCGTTACATTAGGGTACTGCTTCGCCATGGTCGCCTTATAGCTCTCGAACAGCGCCTTTTCCGCGTCGGGTGCAGTGTCGGAGGGCCAGTTGCCCAGGGTGATGGTGCAGGTCAGATCCGCATCCACGACTTCCTCCGCCCACGCGAACGAAACGGATGCAAGCACAAGGCACATCGTAAGCAGCAGGGAAACCAGTTTGACAGACCTTCTCATGGGAAAACCTCCTTGATGGACTTTGCAACGTTTTCAATAAGTTTAGCGTTCAACCTTGGCTCTATTATAGTGTAGCTCACCTGGGTTTGTCAATGTGTTTTTTCACTTTTTCTGCTTCGATCTGTACTTTTTGGCTTTTCAATGACCAGGAAGGACTGTTTTGAAAGGATGAAGGCGGCATACGGGCGGGAAGGTGGGGATAAACGGAGGAGCAGAGAAAATAAACGAGATACGAAGGCAGCAAAAGAGTTTATCTTCCACCACTCCTGCTACTACATAATTGTCCCCAGGGAAGCAGCAATTTGCTGAACCCCAGGGACAACGATCGCCTAAGCTTTTAGCATAAAAAGGTAATAGTCTTCTTTAAGAAGGACGGGAGGCTATCCTCTCAGCCGCACCTCCCACTCATCCCATTTCTCCCCTACTCGTCACTTCCCCGCTCCGTCCCGATACTCCCCTGGGGTCATGCCGGTAAAGCGCTTGAAGGACTTCGAAAAGTGTGCCACATCGCTGTAGCCTACCTGCTCTGCTACCTCATGCACACGCATGGCGGGGTCCTGCAAAAGCTGCTTGGCACGCTCAATGCGCATGCTGCCCAGCAGATCAAAAAAGCTCTGGTTCGTGTGCCGATTGATGAGCTTTGATAAGTGCCACTGACTCACATATACGCCATCCGCTACATCACTCAGGCTGATATGCTCTGTGCAATGCTCCCGCATAAAATCTAATGCCGCACGGACGATGAAGCTTCCTGCTTCGCCGCCTGCATCTTCGCTTTCCGACGCAGGCGCGGGAGCGGCAGCCCTCAGCGCAGCGACCATAGTATGCAGCGTCTCCATCAGCTCGTCCATTTTGCTGGGCTTGCACAAATAGCGGCATACCCCCAGGGAAATAGCCTCCTGTGCGTAATCGAAATCACGATAGGCCGTCAGCACCGTCACCTGCATGCGGGGAAACTCGCTTTTCAGTGCCGCCACCATGGTCAGCCCGTCCATGTTCGGCATGCGAATGTCGGTGAACAGGATGTCCGGCTGCGTCTCACGGATCAGCGCCATGCCCGACACGCCGTCGCTGGCGGTACCGACCACCTCGCAATCCTCCTGCGCCCAGGGCATGACCCGCCGCAGCCCCTCGACGATCAAATGCTCGTCATCCACCAGCACAACCTTATACATATGCTCCTCCTTTGCACCGCCTGGGTGTCAAAACGGCTCCTGTGCCATGACCTGCGCCCAGCATTCCTGCGGGGTCATGTCACCCTCTGCAACCGCCGCAATGCAGCCCAGCAGCCAGACTTCCCGTGCATTCTTGCTCATGGCGTCTTGAATGGGTGGAAGCATCTGCGCCGCATTCTGCAATAGCGCGTTATACGAATCCAGCAGCGCACCGCTGAACTGATACCCGCCCAGCTTTTCCAAACTGTCCGCGCTGGTCAGGTAGCACAGCAGCGCCACGGCCGCATCCCGCTTAGTGGGATCATCCCACGCCCGGCGAGTCAGATAAAAGCCCATGGACACGCCGCCGATGACCGCCCCGGGATCAGCGTCCGCCGCATAGGCGGGCATGGGCAGCAGCATGGTCGTGTCCATGCTTTCCGCCGGGATGCTGTTGGCAAACCAGCTGCCGTCCAGCTGCATGGCGGCCCGCTTACTGCGGAACATCTCACTGGTCACGGCTTCCGTGGTCGCCGCAGCGTCCTCCGGGAAAGCGCCCAGCTCCGCCAGCCGGCGAAGCAGCGCCATACCCTCAAACCAGGAATCCGGCACCTCTGCCAGTGTCTTGGGCCGCGCGGTATAATCCGCAGGGCTGCCGCTGGCAAGGATGACCATTTCCGCCACATAGTGGGGAATATCCGTCAGGGACAGCGCAATCGGCGTGATCCCCGCTTCCCGGAAACAAACGATAGCATTTTCCAGCAGCGCCCAGGTCGTGGGCAGCGGAATGTCATACTGCGCAAACAGGTCGGTGTTGACGAACAGCCCCTCCACATAGGGACGCACCGGAATGGCATAGACCTTGCCGTCCGCCTCGGTCAGCGCAGCGGAGATAGGCAGGTGCGCTTCCGGGTATGCCGCGTTGATCTCCTCAATGGGCACCACCCGGCTGAGCAGCGGGGTAGAATCCGCATTGGCGGCGAAGAAGAACAGCACGTCCGGCTCATTGCCTGCGGCGAAGTCGTTCAGCACACTAGCCTTCCAGTCCTCATCGCTGGTGGCAGATTTATCCACAATGGTATAGCCCGTTTCCTCCTCAAAGGACTTCAGCAGCTCCACATAGCTTTCCGCCGCCGCGTCCGTTCCCGCAAACGAGCTGACCGTGTACAGCTTCAGCCCTGCCGCCTGTGCGCTGCCGTACAGCGTCAGCAGTAGCGCCGTCATCACGCTAAGCCATTTTCTCATGCGTTTTCCTCCTTGCCCAGGCGAAGCGGCAGGGTGATCTCCGCCACTGTGCGGTTCTCCGCGTCCGAGTAGACCACAAACCGCGTTTCGTCCCCATAGATGAGCCGCAGACGGTTGGCGATATTCGCCAGCCCCAAATGCGTTCCCGCCTGGTTGTCCCCCTGCAGGGATGCATTCAGCCGTGCACGATCCTTCGGGGTAATGTGCTTGCCCGTGTTAAACACCCGCAGCCGCAGATCCTCCTCCACCTGGTCACAGGCAAGGATGATCTCGCCGCCGCCTGCCGGGGCCACACCATGCTCCACGGCATTTTCCAGCAGGGGCTGAAGCGTCATCAGCGGCACCTGCGCCGCTTCCAGTCCGGGCGCAATATCGCAGCGGGTCGTCAGTCTATCACCGAAGCGCAGGCCGATAAAGTAGAAATACGCCTTGGAGATTTCCAGCTCCTCGGAAAGCGGTACCATGTGGCGGTTGCCGCGGCCCATGCCCGCGTTCATCAGCACGGACAGGGATTCCACCATGCTGGACATGGTTTCCGAGCCTTCCATCCTCGCCTGCCAGTTCAGCGTTTCCAGCGCATTGTTGATGAAGTGTGGATTGATGCGGCTCTGCATGGCCTGAATGCGCGCGTCCCGCAGGGCGATTTCCTCTTTATACGTCTTATCGATCAGTGCGGCAATGCGGCGGCTCATGTTAGAGAAGGCCACGCCCAGGTCGCCCAGTTCATCGCCGCCATGCATGGGGACGGTCACGCCCAGCTCCCCGGCTTCAATGCGCCGTGAGGCCTGCGACAACAGGGTGATAGGTTTGACGATACGTCGATGGACGTAGAAAATCAGCAGCACGATAATAGGCAGCAGCAGCACCAGCAGCACGGTCATCAGTCGGCGGAAGGCATAGAACTCTCCGTAGAGCCGTTCCCGCTCCAGCGTCAGGGTGACGGTGAGGTTGTAATCGCGCGCGTCCACCCGGTGGGTATAGGTCATGACCGCTGCGCTGTCATCAGACAGGCCCTCTGTCACAGCTTCCGGCTGCTGGCTTACGCCTGTCAGCCGCACGTCCAGCGCCGCGTCCCATTCCCTTTGCAGCTCCTCCAGCGGCCCGTAGAGCATATCCCGGTTCAGTCCCAGGATCAGGATTCCGTAGCGCTGCATTTGTTGATCCATCAGGTTACGGACGAGGTACATACTGCCGTCTACGTCCAGGAACAGGCAGCGGGTATCCAGCGTTTCCGTTTCAGTCAGCACGCGGTTATGGGCGCTGCGCAGGTAAGCCATGGCGCTTTCGTACCCGGTGCGGCTATAGCTGAGCAGCTCCGGGTCCTTGATGGGATAAAACATGGCAAAGACGAACAACTCCTCGCGGCTGTACTTGCGCTCAATGTAATTCCGTGACAGCCGCAAAAACTCCGGCTTACTGAGCGCCCCCGCACAGTAGTCTGCACAAGCCTGTGTCAGCTCCCCGTCATAGGTGGCGTCCCTTGCCAAGGTAATGGCCTGATCCAGCCGCTGCACGGTCAGATCACAGGAATACTCCGCCCCCGAGGTCAGCGCCGTTTCCGTCTTTTCCTTCAGGTCGTTAAACAGCGCCGATCCTACCGATCCGCCTAAAATCGCAATCGGTATGATATAGCAGCTCACCATGATCAGCACCAGCTGGACCCGAATCGACTTCAACGTGCGCATGAAGTACCTCCAAGGGGTATGGGTATGTGCGAGGGAGGCTGCTTCTGTGCCAGAAGCACCTCCCTCGCGCTCCCTCCCGAAGACCATGTGGGGGGAGATCATAGGGTATACTTGCAGGTTACTCTATGGTTAATTAACAGGAAGAACGCGCGGATTAGGGGTGCGAGACCTCCAAAAGCCTCCCTCCGCAGAGGGAGGACAGCCGCCCCGAGGCGGCAGGAGGATATACTCCCAAGCTGCATTTCCCATAGCATGCATCAAGGCAGCCTTC
Source organism: uncultured Clostridia bacterium (assembly GCA_934631985.1). GTDB lineage: Bacteria > Bacillota > Clostridia > Christensenellales > Aristaeellaceae > Egerieenecus. Next base: position 32,643 of record CAKTYE010000003.1, read on the forward strand.
TTGCCTCCTTCCGCAGAAGGAGGGGGACCGCCTGCCGCTAGGCAGGTGGTGGAAGATAAACTCCCCCATTAGTGTATCGAATAGCTTATATCCCCCTACACTAAAAGCCACGCACGCCCCCAAAAGCCTCCCCTGAAAGGGGAGGTGTCCCGAAGGGACGGAGGGGTTACGTCCCCATCACCACACGCACCCGGTGCGTTCCTTCCTCAAACCTCGGCACCTGCGCCACGCGCGCACCATCCACATACAATTCCGCAACACCCTTTTCCACATGCTGCGGATTCTCCACCGCAATGTCATACACCGCGCCGCGCCACTGCCGGGTGGCGGTAAAGCCGTCCCATGCCGCAGGGATACACGGATCGATCGTCAGATGGTCAAACGCAGGCCGAATGCCCAGCATGTACCGCGTTGCCGCATAGTACGCCCAGCCGGACGAGCCGGTCATGAAGGGATGCCGCGCACGTCCATGCTCCGCGTGGTCGCGGCCCATAATGAACTGACAGTAGGTATACGGTTCTGCCAGACGCACGTCACAAATGTCGTTCTGATTCTCCGGCAGCAGCGCGTCATAGAACTTCATGGCGCGGTCGCCACGCCCCAGGCGGCACTCCGCCACCCATGCCCAGGGATTGGGGTGGCTGAACACCGAGCCGTTTTCCTTCACGCCAGGATATACGCGGGTCACGAAGCCCACGCCGTCATCCGGGACGGTAAAGGCAGGCGCGTTGAGCATCAGCCCATAGGGGGTATACAGCCATGCGTCCACCGCGTCCATGCAGGAAATGCCCTGCGTCTGCGTCGCCGCCCCGGAGACCACGGCCCAGGTGTTGCTTTCCAGATGTACCTTGCCCTCCGCAGTGGTATGGCTGCCGATGGCGCGTCCGTCCCCCGTGAAGCCCCGCAGGAACCATGTTCCGTCCCACAGCGTTTCCTGGCAGCGACGGGTCATGTCGTCCTTCAGGCGGGTATAGCGCTCCACGTCCGCGTCCCGGTGCAGGAAGCGCGCCGCGTCCAGGAAATGCTCCGTGGCCCAGATCAGCAGGAAGGCCACCATGGCGCTTTCACCGCCGCCCAGGTTCAGGCAGTCGTTCCAGTCGGCCCGCAGTCCCTTGGTGATGCCATGCGCGCCGATCTGCGCATAGGAGAAATCCAGCGCGCGGGTCATATGTCCCCAAACTGTTGCTTCGCCCTCGTCGGCAAAGGGAATCACCTGACCGAGGAAGCTCGTTTCCCCGGTCTCGCGCACATATTCGATGATGGCGGGAATGAGCCACAAGGCGTCGTCGGCGCAGGCGTCCTTGATGCCATGGATCATGCTGGACTTTTCCGGCGTAGGCACCACGGTAGGCGATTTGAAGGACTGCTGCTTCTGCGGCTCGAACCAGGCGGGGTCGAACAGATGCAGGCCATAGCCTACCGCCACCTGACCGTGCAGCAGCTGCTCCAGCCGTTTTTTACAGCCTGCCGGCTCAGCGTGGGGGATGCACATTGCGTCCTGTGCGGTATCCCGATAGCCCAGCCCTGTGCGTCCGCCCACCTCAATGAACGAGGCAAAGCGGGAGAACAGCACGTTGATCTCGCTCTGGTACAGGTTCCAGATATTCAGGGAAGTATTCATATTTCCGTGAGGTGTATGGACGGTCAGCGCGGACAACTTACTGTCCCACCACTGTCTTAATTCGGCAAAGGCTGCGTCCGTCCCTGCCAGATCGTAGCGGGATTTTATCTGCTTTGCGGCCTGTTCATCACCCGTCCCCAGATAGAACAGCACACGGACTTCCTCGCCGGGCTGCAAGGTAAGCTGCTTATGCAGTGCGCCGCAGGGGTTGCCGCACACGCCCTTGCTGCCGGAGAGCCGCGCGTTCGCCACGCCCGCTGGGTCGCGCTCGGTATGGTACGCGCCAAGGAAAGCGTCCCGCTGGGTATCGAAGCTATCGGGTGTGAAGCTGGCAGCAAAGAACTGATAGCTGTTTTCTTCATAATGATATTCGCACAGGGCTGCGCCGTCCCGGTAGTCCGCACCGGTGGCGTACAGGCTCATTTGGAAATTCTCCTGATCCATTTCTACATGATGGAAGGAAAACTCCACATACCCATACACGCTGAGGGTGCGGGGCCTATCCGAGTCATTGCGCAGGCGCACGTCGAAAATTTCCACGGGGTCCTCTGAGCCCTTTTCCCGGGGAATAAAGAGTGTTTGACTGGCGTGGATGCCTGCGCAGTCGCACAGGTAGGTGGAATAGCTCAAGCCGTGGCGGCACACATAATGCGCCTGATCCAGCGGCTTTCCCGTAGGCTGCCAGGACAGGGACCAAAACTCGTCGCTGTCATCGTCCCGTACATACACATAGTGACCGGGCCAGTCCATGGGAACGCCGTTAGGCCGGAACCGTGTGATACGGTGATACTGCGGCGAATCCAGCCAGCAGTACCCGCCCGCGTTCTGGGACAGCACAGCGCCCATGCGCTGCGTCCCCAGGTAATTCGTCATGGAAAACGGTGCGTCCACCCGCTCCACGACATACTCCCGCGCCTCATCATCAAAAAAACCATACCGCATGTAAGTACCTCCTGTCTGTAGTTGATGCGAGGGAGGCTGCTTCTGTGCCAGAAGCACCTCCCTCGCGCTCCCTCCCGAAGACCATGTGGGGGAGTCTTAGTTTCTGGAGTTCCTTGCTCCGCTCTGAAAGTTGCGGCGGAGGGAAAACAGTTCTTCCTTTATATGTGTACGCATATATTAAGATGATGCTATCCGCTTATATATGTCTGCGCCAAGAAAGCAACCCGCATATAAAAGGAAGTCTTCCACAAGCTCCCCCCAGCCGTTTTCCGGGAGGCGGCCTCCAAGGCGTTCCTCTCCGCCGTTGTATCTTCCTATAGCATATTCCCTGCCCAGCCCCCGGAAAAGGTGCCTGCATGTGATTTGTTGTCTCCGCTTGGCCTTTTCCAGACAACGCCGCCCCGAAACGGCACAAGCAAAGACAAGAAAAAGCAAACGTAAACGATGCAACGCGCATGTAGAAATCATATAATATAGCCACCAAATGACACAAAGAAATTATCAAAGGAGGCATGCAGAATGAACGTTGCGACGCCTGCCGCAAGGCGCGCGAAGAAGACTCCCGCCCTCAGCCGCAGCAATCGAAAAAAAAACCTGTGGCTGCTGACCATGGTTGCGCCGGGAGCCATCTGGCTGCTGCTGATCCGTTACCTGCCCATGTTCGGCATTATCATCGCTTTCAAGAACTACCGGGCCTTCCGTCCCAATACCTTCTGGAACAATATCGTCCAAAGCCAATGGGTGGGACTGAAGAACTTCGAATTTCTGAAATCGCCGGACACCGCCATCATGATCCGCAACACCCTGGGCTACAACCTGCTGTGGATCGTGCTGGGCCTGGTCATCTCGGTGGCCTTCGCCATCATGATGAGCGAGCTTCGCAACCGCTTCGCCGCCAAGGCCTATCAGACCATGATGTTCTTCCCCTACTTCCTCAGTTGGGTGGTGGCAAGCTACTTCGTCATGGCGTTCCTCGATCCCACCAGCGGCATGATCCCCGCCCTGCAAAAGAGCATGGGATTGAAGCCCACGAATTTCTACCATGACACCACCTACTGGCCCCTCATCCTGACGCTGTGCAGCATGTGGAAGAACATCGGGTATTCCTCGGTGCTGTACCTGGCGGCGATCACCGGCATTGACACCTCGCTGTACGAAGCAGCGGCAGTGGACGGCGCAACCAAGTGGCAGCAGGTGCGTCACATCACCCTGCCCAGCATTCGCACGATGATCGTGATCCTGCTCATTATGAACGTGGGCAAGATTTTCAATGCAGACTTTGGTCTGTTCTACAATGTGCCGCAGAACTCTGGTTCTCTGTACCCGGTGACGCAGGTCATCGACACCTATGTGTACCGTGCCTACGCCAACACCCACAACATGGGCATGAGCTCGGCGGCGGGCCTGCTGCAAAGCGTTGTCGGATGCTTCTGCATCCTGATCACCAATGGCATCGTCCGCAAGCTCGACCCGGACAGCGCACTGTTCTGAGGAAAGGAGAAAGTATCCATGACGGTTCAGACTGCATCCCGCAAAAAAGCGACGGCGCTCAACAGCTTCGGCTCGGGCGCACAGGCGGTCTTTCACATTCTGCTGGGGCTTTTCTCCTTGCTGTGCATCGTGCCGTTTCTGTTCGTCATCATCATCTCTTTCACCTCGGAGGACAGCATTCGGCAGATCGGCTATTCCTTCGTCCCGCTAAGCTGGGGAACGCAGGCGTACAAATACGTCTTTGACCTGGGCGACACCCTGTGGCGAAGTTACTTCAACTCCTTCCTCATCACCCTCATCGGCACGGTGCTGAGTGTTGCCATGTGCGTACTGTACGCTTACCCGCTTTTCCGCAAGGATTTCAAGCTTCGTGGGTTCTTCAACTTCCTGAGCTTCTTCACCATGATCTTCGGCGGCGGCCTGGTGCCCACGTTCGTCATCTGCAAAAGTGTGCTGGGCCTGAGCGACAACTACGCCGCGCTGATTGTCCCCCTGCTGTTCAGCCCCTTCAACATCATCGTCATGCGTACCTTCTTCCAGACCTCGGTACCCATGGAGCTGATTGAAGCCGCAACCATTGACGGCAGCGGCGAGTACAACACCCTGCTGCGCATCATCGTCCCCGTGGTCAAGCCGGGCATCGCCACCATTGCGCTGCTGAACGCGCTGGTTTTCTGGAACGAGTGGTTCCTGTCCCTGCTGTACCTGAACAAGAACATGGACATCATGCCCCTGCAATATCTGCTGATGCGCATGCAGCGCAACGCGGACTTCCTGGCAAAAAACAGCTCCATGATGGGTGTGGACGGCGCAAAGGCCGCCATGGAGCTGCCCTCCCAGTCGCTGAAGATGGCGCTGGTAGTGTTCATCGTCATCCCCATTGCCTGTGCATACCCCTTCTTCCAGCGGTATGTGGTGGCAGGGCTGACCATCGGCTCGGTAAAGGGCTGATATTTCTCAACATTGGTAAGCACGACCCGTGTGTGGTCGCTTGCATAAACAACACAAGGAGGCTTCATCATGAAAAAGTTCCTGGCTCTGTTCCTGGCTCTGGCCATGCTGCTCTCCACGGCGAGCTTCGCCATGGCAGAGGACCTGCCCACCATCACCATCATGTTCCACGGCTCCAACGTAACCGACGACACGGAAGTGCTGGCAAAGGTCAATGAGTACATCGCCGATAAGGTCGGCGCGAAACTCGACGTCATCTGGGGTACCTGGGGCGACTTCGACGAGAAGTCCGTCAACACCCTGGTTTCCGCCGACTCCAGCGTGGACATGGTGTTCACCTGCTCCTGGAGCGCGGATGAGTACAACACCTTCGCCAAGAACGGCTACTTCCTCAAGCTGGATGATCTGATCGCCGAGTACGGCGCGGATCTGGTCGCCACCCTGCCCGAAAAGCTGATGGACGCGGCCCGCATCGAGGGCGCTGAGGGCCTGGGCGTGTACGCTGTCAACGGCTTCAAGGATTACGCCACCCAGAACTGCTGGGACGTGAACGTCACCCTGCTCAACGAGCTGGGCTACACCCTGGATGACTTCAAGGCGCTGGACTTCTACTCCTTCGGCGAGCTGTTCGCCAAGGCCAAAGAAGTCAAGGGCGACAGCTTCTATCCCTTCCTGATCGAGCCCATGGTGCTGGAGCGCATGGTGACCGACTCCATCATCGTCAGCGGCGATTCCGGCTCTGTGAACCTGCTGAGCCTGTACCTGAACCATGACGACGTGAGCGCCGAAGGCCCCTATGGCAACAAGCTGCTGAACAAGTTCGCCACCCCCGAATATCAGAAGTTTGTTGAAAAAATGCACGAATACTACGAGGCCGGCTACATCAACCCCGCGCTGGCTGTGGCGGAGACCTCCAACGACACCCGTTCCAACGCCCAGAAGGAAGGCACTTACCTGGTAGGCACCCAGTCCTACTCCTTCGGCTACGAAATCACCGCTTCCGAGGAGCGCGGCATCGAGGTTGCGATGGTTCCCTGCACCGAGCCTTATGTGGACTCCACCGCCCTGCAGGGCGCGATGGTCGCCATTTCCACCGCCAGCGAGCATCCTGTGGAATCCTTCAAGTTCCTGAACCTGCTGAACACCGACCCCGTGCTGATGACCCTGCTGAACTACGGCGTGGAGGGCGTTCACTACACCAAGGATGAGGATGGCCTGATCGTTTGGACCGCCAAGCACGACGATTACAAGCCCTGGACCAACGGCATGGGCAACGTGACCCTGCTGCCCGACACCAAGGCCGAGGGCAAGGGCTTCCGCGAGTCCTTCCGTGACTACTACGCCAATGCCAAGTCCTTCCCCGCGCTGGGCTACATCTTCGACAACACCGAGGTTGCCAACGAGATGGCCGCCCTGTCCAACGTGGCTGCACAGTACGCGCTGGCGCTGGATGCGGGCGCGGTGGATCCCGCGACCGAGCTGCCCGCCTTCTTGGCTGCCCTGGAAGCTGCCGGCATGCAGAAGTATGTGGACGCCGCTAACGCGCAGATGGATGCTTTCCTGGCTGCGAAGTAAGTAAGGTAGAACGACATATGCTGGGCCGCTCCCCTCGGATCGAGGGGAGCGGCCCTTTTGCATTCAGGAAAAGACCATCTCCAACGCTGCACCTTCTACCCTACGCTTTTGATAAATTTACGTATTTCATGACATTTCTACCGTTCGCATACATGGTGATATTGGAAAATTTCGCTTATAAATAAGACAAATGATTTGAGAAGGGTGCGTATCCTGCCGCAAAGAAAACAGGGCTTCAGACGGCAACCTTCTCTGTTGCTGCCACGGGCGACGATGTAGCCTATCAGTGGCAGATCAACCGCAATGACGGCAAGGGCTGGGGCAACCTGTCAGGTGCAACGAAGGCTTCCTACACCACCTCCGCTGCGGACAAGACCTGCGATGACTACCAGTATCGCTGCCATGTGACCGATGCATACAACGCTTCGCTGACCTCCGCCCGCCCTCCCACGCACGGGTGACACCGCTGCACCCGTGCTGTGGCTTGGTTTGCTGCTGCTCGCTGGTGCAGGGATGCTTGTGATGCGGAAGCACAGCGCATGAAGCCATTGACAGGAAACGCCTGAGAAGCGCCTCGCCTCCATTGTTTCCCCACACAGTTTTAAGTGTTTTTCGAAAGACCTGTGATTAAGAAGCAGTGGCATTGCTTCTCTCACAGGTCTTTTTGCTGCGTCCCAAAAGATTTACATTCCCCCAAAAGCTCCCAACCACTGCTCATCATGCTTTATCCCCTGTTCTGCCCCTTCCCCCACCCTTGCGCTTTCGCTTCGATTCCTATATAATGGAGCATGTACACGCAACGGAAAGGAGCCGCCTCATGCAAGGGAAAGGCAAATCGTTATACACGAGCCAGGCACAGCAGGATCTGAAGCGCCGCCGCCAGATCAAGAACTGGCTGATCCTCATTACGGTGGTGGTGCTGGTGTTCACGGCCCTGCGCCTGCTTCAAAATATCGGCACAACAAAGGAGATCACTGCGACCCAGCTTCCCTGCTATGCCGATCAGTCCGTGACCCCATTCGGGGAAAATATCCTGTATTTTGACGGCGCGTCCATCCACTGCCTGTCCGGGACGGGAACCATCCGCTGGAGCTATCCCGTGGGCGCGGATGCGAGCTTTACGGTCTCTGACACGCACCTGGTCATCTGGCAGGGCAGCCAGCTTTATATTGTGGACGCCAATGGACGGCCGACGTATAACGAAAGCATGTCCTCCACCATCCAGTTTGCGCGGGCTGGTTCCAAATATGTGGCGGTCATCATCGGCAGCGATACCTCGCCGGAGCTGCTGGTCAAGGACATGTCCGGCGCGCAGGTGGACGAGGAAGCCGACGCCTTTAATGGGCTGATCATGATGGACTGCGGCTTCTATGGCGACGATGGGCAATACCTGTGGACGCTGGCAATGGACGTATTCGGCACCAAGGCCAACACCACCATGAACACCTTCCAGGTGGGAAAAATGAACACCGGCTCCGTCTCGCTGGGTGATGCGATCACCTATAAGGTGCTGTTTGAAAACGGTCGGCTGCGGGTCTTCAACACGCGCCAGCTCTACACCTATGACTACAAGGGTGTGCAGGACGCAAACGCCACGCTGCTGGTGTACGGCTGGAAGCTCATTGATGCTTATCAGCCCTCCACCGGGGATGCGAGGCTGCTGATGGCCCCCACGGCCCAGACCAACACCGGCACAGATATTTCTGAGCTGCGTCTGCTCATCGGCACGACGGACAGGCGGTATACGCTGCCCTCCTCCTGCGTAGGCGCGGCGGTGTATGGGAACGCGCTGTACGCTTTCTCCAGTGACTACCTGTACAAGACGGACATCAGCACGCAGAAGTTCTATGCCTACAGCATTCCCGTGCCGGACGGCAGCGCCGTCACCCGCTTTCTGGGGCTGACCTCCGGCGGGCGGGCCATCCTCGCCTGCGGCGACACGGTGTATACCGTCACCCTGCCCGAATAAATGAAATTTCTGCCCCTGCTGTTGGAAGGGGATGGCACCTCTGCCGCGTTCTATGCGTGGAGCGACACACAAGGAGGTTTCGGATGAACGTCGTCGATTATGTCATTCTCGGGGTCATTGGGCTGAGCGTTCTTTTCGGCATCTACCGCGGTTTTGTGGCCTCGGTGCTGAACATGGGCGGCTGCCTGATCTCCTTCGGGCTTTCCTTCTGGCTGTATCCCAAGGTTTCCAACGTGCTGATCCAGAATGAAACATTGCAAAACCTGATTTTCCAATATACGGACGCACGGTCCCGCACGGGTGACCTGAGCCTGGCGCTAACCAAGGCGGTGCAGCTGACGCAGGATCAGATCAACGAGGTGCTGACCCGCGTGCAGCTTCCCGCGCCGCTGAACACGTTGCTGGAGGTCAACCTGGAAAACCATGTGTTTCAGGATTCCACCGTCATTGACTATGTTTCCAAGACCATCCTGTCGGCCTGCACCAACATCATCTGTTTTTTGATCTGCTTCATCGGGCTGTATCTGGTGATCTCCATCGTGCTGAACCTGATCCGCGCGGTGTTCCGCTTTCCGCTGCTGAAGCAGCTGGACTGGCTGGCTGGCGGTGCGTTCGGCCTGGCCCGGGGCGTGGTATTCTGCTATGCGCTGTTCGCGGTGGTGCCGCTGGCGCTGACCATGATCCCCTTTGACGGGGTCAGCGAATTGATCGACCAAAGTCAGCTTGCCGCCTTTTTCGACAATGGCAACCTGATTTTGTCCATTATGAATCAGCACCTGTAACAGCATCCTCTTATCAGGCATCCCGTTTTCCCCTTTTTTCGGGAACAGCGGGATGCTTTTCCAAATCCGGCCCGTTATCTGGATAGGAAGAAAGGAGACATCGACTTATGCTGCGTCGAATGATTGCCCTCATGCTGTCCCTGTCGCTTCTGTGCATGCCGCTTCTGGCAGGCGCAGAGCTGAGTACCCCCACGGATATTGATCCCACCACGCCGCCGGCCCCCACCGAGGAGCCGACGACTGCGCCTACGGAGGTCCCCTCGGTGGAGCCGACGGAAACGCCCACCGAAACGCCCACGCAGGAGCCGACTCAGGCTCCCACGGAGGTGCCTACGGAAGCGCCCATGGAAGCTCCTACCGCTGTTCCCACAGAGGTCCCCACGCCGACGCAGGAGCCGTGGGATGAGAGCGTGTGCGACCATGCCAATGTGCATTGCGCACAGGCTCCCGCCTGCAACGTGGACGGCTGCGCCCACATCGCGCAGGACGTGTTTGGGCTGGACTATCCCCTGTGCAGCCTGGGCCAATGGCTGCTGGATCAGCAGGATCGTCTGCTGCGGGAGGGCGGCGCGACGATGTACAGCATGCGCCGCAGCACCCTTACCCTCGACCTGAATCAGGCGGACGTGACCCTGTGGCGCTCCGGCACCTATACCATCACCGGCGGTGAAAAGCGCAAGGACGCTGCCATCACCCTGGCGAAGGATCGTGTGGTCATCCTGAGCCTGCGGAATGTCACTGCGGATCGTCTGACGCTGCAAAGCAACGTGGACGTAACCCTCGACCTGAAGGACCTGAACGCCCTGAACACGCTGGAAATGCGGCAGAGCGCCAAGCTGACCCTGACCTCCGGCGGCGCGCTGACCATTGCTTCCGTCACCCGTCCCACCCTGACCGGGACGAAGGAGGACACGCAGATCCTCATCAGCGGCGGCAATCTGGATGCGAAGCTGGAGGAAAGCAAGGGCCGCACCCTGTACCGCTTCGACGGGCAGGGCGCAAGCGCCGTCACCGTCTCCGGCAAGGCGTATAACGCCGTGACTCCGCTGGCGGACGGCAGCTATTGCCTGTGGCTCAAGGCACCTGAAAGCGGCATGAGCTGGGTCGCCGCCAAGGAGGGCGATACCCTGAGTATCACGCAAAAGGCGCAGGGCGCTGCGAACGCTGGCACGATCGCACTGGGACAGACCAATACGCTGACCACGCCCGGCACCTATGTGCTGAGCGGCAAGGTCCCCGCAGGCACAAAGCTGGTCATCGACAGCGATCAGGTGCAGGTCGCCCTGCAAACGGCGACGCTGCCTGATGATTTTGTGATCATCGGCAATCATGCTTATAACCTGACCCTCGCGGGCGTCAGCACCGCCGCAGGCAGCATGCTGCAAGGCAGCGGTACCGTCACCGTATCCGGGGATGGCGCATTGGCGCTTCCCAGTGCGGATGCGCCCCTTCATCTGGTCAGCGGTGCGCTGACCCTGCCCCAGGCCCCGGCAGGCTGGACGGCTTACCCGGTGGCAGGCATCACCGCCGCCGATCATGTCACGCTGGATGATGCTGCGATGGGTCTGTGCTGGAACGGCACGGACACGCTGTATCTGCCCACTCCCGCGCAGGGTTATACCTATGCCCTTGCCCGGGAAAGCGGTACCATCCGCGTTCACACCTGTGTGGACGGTCACCCGCTGTTCCTGCTGGCCCAGTCCGGGCAGGTGGATGCAGGCGATGTATCCGCCTTTGACGTGCAAGGTACAGGCAGCAACGTGACGGGCGCGATCACGGCCTCCGGCAAAACGGCTGCTGCTGCCACATTCCAGAATGTGCAGCTCACCGCAAGCCAGGGGGCGGTGCTCTCCCTGTCTAATGGCAAAGCGCTGACGGTCAGCCTGCACGGTGATAACGCACTTTCTGCTTCTGGTGCGCCTATTGCCCTGACGGACGGCGCAAGCCTGACGCTGGACTGCACTTCCGGGCGGCTGCTCATTAAGAATCAAGCCAGCCTTGCGGGCATTACCCTGAAGGGCAATGTGAAGCTGGTGCCTGAGGTTCCCGGCAATTACACCAAGCTGCTGCTGAAGGACGGCAACGGCAATCCTGTGGTCAATCAGCAGGTGACGCTGCGGGTGGGCAGCAAGGATTACGCCTACCAGACGCATTATGACGGCACGCTGTACCTGTGGGGCGAGACCCTGCCGGCAGGCACGGACGTGGTCGCCCGCAGCGATGACGAGGTTTACACGGCAGTGCTTTCCTCCGGGGAAACACAGGTTGATCTCGGTGTGGAGATCACCCAGGTTGCCGCCACCATGCAGCAGGACGGCAGTGTGAAGATCACCTTCTCCGTGCCTGAAGCGGGCAGCGCCGGTGTGCAGTATGTGACCGGCGCAAGCGGTCAGCCCCTGGCAGACTGCTATGTGGCGGAAGCCGCCCGTCAGGATGGAAAGGGCGAGGTCATTTTGAAGGGCCTGACCCCCGGTCAGGTGGTATCCTATCGCGTCTATGCTGCGCGGACGGCGGGCATAAGCCTGACAGCGGACAACGATGACGGCTTCCAGTTCAGCGATGTGTACACCGTGAAGGTACTAGCGGCCTACACCGCCCCCGAAAGTGCCGATGCGGTCTACACGGGCAAGGCTTATGTCTGCCCCTTTGAACTGCCCAAGGGTGCGACGGTTGCCTACAAGGGCGATGCGCTGAACCGTGACGGCCTGCCGTGGCAGGTAGGCAGCTACACCATGCAGGTGACCATCCCTGAGGGGGACGCAGCCTACATTCCCGGTGTCTATGACATTGACTTCAAGATCACCCGCATTCCGCTGTACATCATCCCCGACCCCAATCAGGAAAAGATTGAGGGCGAGGAGGACCCGGAATTTACCTTCACGATGAAGGGCCTGCTAAAGGACGATCAGGTGTGGGGCACTCTGACTCGTGAGCCAGGTGAGGACGTGGGCAACTACGACTTCACGCTGGACATGCTCTACAGCGAGGATTACTACTCCCTGCGTCTGGTGCGCGGCGCATACACCTTCACCATTCTGCCCGGGTGGGATGACCCGGACGTGCCGCCGCTGATCACCTATGAGAAGCTGTACCCTGTGCGGCAGGAGATTGTCCGGAAGGACGGTCGGCAGATCTCGGTGGTGCTGAATACGCAGGATACCCTGACGGTGACGCATTCCCGCATCGGCGGCGTGGTCTATGCGGCGGACGACACCAACCGCCCTGTTTCCCCCATTCTGCGGCACAACACGGTGAACGACGAGGTGCTTTTGCAGCTCAACTGTGTGCCGGAGCTGAACAAGGATGGCGGCTATGTGACCGACGCCAACGGGCGCGCCGTCTACGGCGGACGGTATTTCCGCCTGAGCTGGCTGGGCCTGCGCGGCCTGCATGAGCAAGGCATTGACAGCCTGAGCTTCAGCCAGGGGGGCGTACAGGTCATGGTGCGCCTGGAGGATTTCCTGAGCGATGCGACCCAGGCTGTCATCAAGCAGCTGGGCGGCGACCTGAAGCAGGTACGCTTTAAGCTGATGCTGCTGCCTGCGGACATGCTGACCCAGACGGAAGCGGACGCAGTAAGCAGCGCCCGTGCGCTAACCGACGCATGGCAGGTATCCGTCAGCATGCTGGTCGGGCAGGAGAGCATTCCCTTTGAGCAATATCTGCCCAGCCTGACCGTAACGGTAGACGCAGAGCCTGCCGCCAAGCTGCTGACGGGCCTTGACCTGTATCAGGAGGAAACCTTCGCGGACTTCTGCGCGCTGACGCAGGTCACGGCGGAAGGGCAGACCTCCACCCCGGCAAGCGTATTTGTCACGCCCTTCCTGGAAAATGAGCTGACCCTTGCAGGGTACCCGCAGGTGATGTTCACCCATCGGTATTACGCCGCGCCGCTGACGCAGCAGGCGACGGTGTTCTTGGGACGGAAATAATCGCATAGAAAACCTGCCCTGGCAGGCCGCACGGAAGGGTGCGGCTTGCTGGGGCAGGTTTTTTGTATGCATTGCAGGGCCTATGTAATGGGAATCTTTTGAAGTAGCTTGAAGGCTGGCGCTGCCCTATATCATTTTTCCTCCGCCACCTGCCCCCAAGCCTCCATCAATCGCGCCATGCTCCAGGCCGCGTTCGCCGGGCTGGTAGACGGCAGCGCAATGGCGGGCAGCCCCACCTGCGGCTGCAAATAGCACTGGTACAGCTTCGCCGCAAGGCTGCCATTGCAATAAACGTGCTGGATGTCCGCCAACGCTGTCACCTGACGAATGTCCACCGGTACGGCGTTCTTTACGCTGGCATCGGAGGAGCCGATAATATCACAGGATGCGATCACATCCCACAGGGCGATGTGGTGACGCAGCAGCATCGCCTGCTTTTCCGGGATGGTCATGGGCGGTGCTTCGTGCAGAAGCGCTGCCATCAGGGGCCAGAAGCGATTGCACGGGTGCCCGTAAAAGAAGCCCTCCTCCCGGGATCTCACGGAAGGGAAGCTTCCCAGCACCAGCACCCGGCATGCGCTGTCCACGACGGGCGGAAAGGGGTGTGCAATGCTCATACGCCCGCCTCCGACATGGCCTGCCGCAGATAGGCAAGGCTCTTACGCAGACGCGCATCCTCGCGGGTCTGGTCGGCATACGGCTCCAGAATCGCCGCACCGCGATACCCGCGCTCACGCAGGGTTTTGAACAGTGCCGCAAAATCCGTCACGCCCTCGCCTGGAAATACCAGGCGGTTGTTTTCATCCCAATCCAGCATGTGCAGGTGGCGCAGATTCTCGCCCATGGCGTCCAGCATGTCCTGGGCTGTCGCACCCACCTGGTGCGCCTGCTTCAAATCCAGCACAAAGCCCTGATCGGGCAAAAGCCGCCGCACCTCCCGCACGTCCTCGGGGGTCTGCATGGCAGCCCAGCTGACATTCTCCCACAGCACCTCCATGTGGTGGGCGCGGGCCACGGACTGCATCTCGCTCAGCACCTCAGTCATGTGGTACAGCTGACCGGGCGAACGCTTGGCCCGCACAACGCTGACGCTGTGAAACACATAATACACAGCCCCCAGCGTTTCGCCCGCCGTGCAGACGCGCTCAAAAATGTCCATGGCATCCCGGTGCTGACGCTTGGACTGCCCAAACAGGTCCGGCTCAAACTGCGTCCCCTTCGGATGCACAGACGTAACGGGCAGCCCCTTCAAATTCTCCCGCACCTGTGCGGCAAAGGCTGCGCTGTATTCGCTGGGGGATTCCAGAAACACCTCGCAGGTATCCAGCCCATAGCCGCCCAGAATCGCCGCGGCTTCCTCCGTTTCCAGCCGTCCATAGAAAGACGCGGAGCTTAATCCCAATCTCATGCCTTTTCCTCCCCGCTCATTTCGTCCAGGCTCAGGCCGAAGGACGGAACGCATTCCCGAAAGAAATCCTGCACCTCGGGCCAGGGGATCGCCTCAATGCTGGCCCGAATGCTGCTTTCCGCCGCCAAGAATTCCCGATTGCCCGCCTGACGCTCCTCCACGCACTTGATATACGCGCTGATGCGATCTGCGGCCTTCACGATCTGATGTGCGTAATCCTGTCCGGGCGTGAAATAAGGCTCATACGCTGCCTGTAAATCTGCCGGGGCCATGGCGACCATGCGCGCCGCGGCTTCCTTTTCCATGCGGTGGTAGGCGTTTTGCAGCTCGGGGCTGTGGTACTTCACCGGGGTCGGCAGATCCCCGGTCAGCACCTCCTGCGCGTCGTGATACACGGCAAGGGCCAGCACATGCTCCGGGTCTGTCGGGCGCTGATAGCGCTGCTGTCCCATCAGCGCGATGCCATGGGCCAGCAGCGCCGTTTGCAGGGCATGCTCCATGTCGTTTTCCGGCTGGGTGGCGCGCATCAGACCCCAGCGGCGGATGTATTTCATACGATTCAGGTAAGCATAAAAATGCGAGGGCATGTTTTTTCCTCCTTGACAACCCCGTGGGGTCTGTTATAATAATACACGAAAATCGCATCCACCGCTAGGGGGGCGCGGGAGATTCTTCTTCTGCGCTGAGAGGGCATGGTCCCGACCCTTGGAACCTGTGTAGGTAATCCTACCGTAGGGAAGCGGAGGACGGTACCGCCGTCCGTATGAATCCACTCGATTCACGCTTTCCCGCGAGCATCTGCCGCGGGTTTTTCTTTTGAAGATCGGGTGCGGTTCTACAAAAGGAGGTTGGTTTTCATGTTCAACTGGTTGACTGGCGCACTGGCAGAGGAGGCTGGTGCTGCTGCCGAGGTGGAACCCGGCTTTTTCGAAAAGCTGGGTGAGCAGTTTGCGCAGTGGGGCGCAGCGGGGTGGATCACGGTCATTGCCATCGTGCTGCTGGCAGTAGTCATCGCGCTGACTGCGGGTACCCGGCAGAAGTGGTCTGCCAAGGTGCTGGCTTATGCCGCGTTGTCCGTCGCGCTGAGCTTTGTGCTGAGCTATATCAAGATCTTTGAAATGCCCCAGGGCGGCTCCGTGACCCTGGCAAGCATGCTGCCCCTGATGCTGTTCTCCGCCACCTACGGCGTTGGCCCCGGCCTGCTGGCAGGCATGGTGGACGGCCTGCTGCAATATCTGCAGGGCGGTTACTTCGTGCATCCCATCCAGTTCCTGCTGGACTATCCGCTGGCCTTCGCCATGATCGGCATGGCGGGTCTGTACAAGCACTTCCCCAAGCAGTGGAGCAAGTGGAGCCTGTACCTGGCGATGGTCATTGCGGCCCTGTGCCGTGCCGCCGTTGCGACGCTGGCGGGTATCCTGTACTGGGATACCGCGCCCTGGGCCAGCCTGGTGTACAACGGCACCTATCTGGTACCCGATACGCTCATCTGCATCCTGCTGGCGATCCCGGTTGCGCCGCGCGTCATGGCATTGATGAAGAAGGGCTGACATTTCCAACAAGGAAAGTTAAGGTCTCCTGTCCGTATCGCAAGGATGCGGACAGGGGGCCTTTTTTGATGACTGCGCCTCCCGCCCGGCAGGGGGTAGCGCTTTTTCCCCCGCGTGTGGTATACTCAGGCACATAAAAGCAAAGCCTGCTGGACGGGCCTGTGCCGCATAAAGGAAGCGGCGGCCCGGATGCAGACTTTTCCACAATGGATTCGTTGGATGTGCAGAAAAGGAGGAAAAGCTCATGCGGAAAATGCTGGTTCTGCTGCTGTGCTGTTTACTCGCGCTGACCGCCTGCGCCGCAAGCCGCGCGGAGGTGTCGCTGGTTTCCATCAACGTAGGCAAGGCCGACTGTCATCTACTCTATGTGGACGATCAGGTGTATATGGTGGACACAGGCGCTGCGCAAAGCTGGGGCATGGTTTCCCGGACGCTGAAATGCCTGAATGTGACGCGCCTGAACGGTGTGATCCTCACCCACACGGACAAGGATCACGCAGGCGGCATCCTGGCGCTGGCTTCCTCTGACCTGCCGGTGGATGGCTGGTACAGTGCTGCCTATTTTACGGATGTGAAGGAAAAGAAGCACCCCGCCGTGAAGGCTGCCGCGCTGCGGGATACCACGGTGCAGTGGCTTCAGGCAGGCGACAGCATCCCCGCCGGGGACGTTACGCTTCAGGTGCTTGCTCCCGCTTATCTGGATGAGGACAACGAGAACAACAACTCGGTGGTGCTGTATCTGCAATGCGCTGCGGGCAGCATGCTGCTGATGGGGGATGCCGAAAAGGAAAGTGAAGCGGCGCTGCTGGCAGAAAACCGTGTCGGCCCGGTTTCTGTGCTGAAGGTGGGGCATCACGGCGAGGGGGATGCCTCCAGCAAGGATTTTCTGCGCGTAGTGCGCCCGCAGGTGGCGGTCATCTCCACCAACACAGCAGAGGAGCCTGACACCCCCGCAGCGAAGGTGCTTCGCCGCCTGGAGGAGCTTGGGAGTCAGGTGGTGCAAACGCAAACCGCAGGCGACGCCGTGCGCGTGACGCTGACGGGCGACGTTCTCAAGGTGGAGCCCCTGACCTTCAGCCTGCCTGCGCAAACAGCTCAGGTGGTGCTGGCGGATAAAAGCATCGCGCAGGATGCTGTAACACTGCGCAACGATGGCGACACGATTGCCGATCTGTCCGGGTGGTATCTGTTCAGCGAAAAGGGCAAGGAGCTTTTTGTGTTCCCCCAGGGGGCGGCGCTGGCTCCCGGGGCCAGCTGCACGGTGGTCACCCTTTCCACGGAAAGCGCAGGCGATTATCTGTGGCAGGAGGAGCGCGTGTGGCATGAAACGAAGCCCGATACTGCCGTTCTCTGCGATGTATACGGTCGGGAGGTCAGCCGTTTGGACTGACCTCCCCCATGCAGACGCGCCCCGATGCTTTTTTTCGTTCTTTTTTCTGTATAACCCCTTGACGAATAAAAAGGTTGCGCCTATACTGAAGCGTCATGTTTTTTGAAGCGTACCCGATGCTTTGCAGCGGGGTAAACGGGCGAAAGGGGTTAAACAAGGTGAATACTAAGTTCATTTTTGTCACCGGCGGCGTGGTTTCTTCGTTGGGCAAGGGCATCACGGCGGCGTCTCTGGGACGGCTGCTGAAGTGCCGCGGCCTGCGCGTTTCCATTCAGAAATTCGATCCCTACATCAACGTGGACCCCGGAACCATGAACCCCTATCAGCACGGCGAGGTCTTTGTCACCGACGACGGTGCAGAAACCGACCTCGACCTGGGCCACTATGAGCGTTTCATCGACGAGAGCCTTACCCAGTCCGCCAACGTGACCAGCGGACGGGTCTACAAGACCGTCATTGACCGGGAGCGCCGGGGCGAGTACTTGGGCGCGACCATTCAGGTCATTCCCCACATCACCAACGAGATCAAGCGGAACATCCTGGCGGTATCCCGCACGCAGAATCCCCCGGATGTGGTCATCACCGAGATCGGCGGCACGGTGGGCGATATTGAAAGCCAGCCCTTCCTGGAGGCTATTCGGCAGATGCGCGCCGAGGTAGGCTATGAAAACAGCCTGTATATTCATGTGACGCTGGTTCCCTATCTGCGGGCGGCGGGCGAACTGAAGACCAAGCCCACCCAGCACAGCGTGAAGGAGCTGGGCGGCATCGGCATTTCCCCCGACATTCTGGTCTGCCGCAGCGAGCATGAGATCCCCCACGACATGCGTGCGAAGATCGGCCTGTTCTGCAATCTGCCCACCGAGCGCGTGATCCAGAACCTGAACGCCCGCACCATTTACGAGGTACCGCTGCTGCTGCACAAGGAAGGTCTGGACGAGCTGGTCTGCAAGCTGCTGGGCATTGAAGGCACCACCTGCAACCTGACCGAGTGGCGCGCCATGGTGGAGCGTCAGCTGACCCCCACCCGGGAGACCACCATCGGTCTGGTAGGCAAATATGTGGAGTTGCCCGACGCTTACCTGAGCATTGTGGAGGCCCTGACCCACGGCGGCATTGCGCACCACGCCAAGGTGAACATCAAGTGGATCCCCGCCGAGGATGTGACGCAGGAGAACGTGGAGGAATATCTGGGCGACTGCGATGGCGTGCTGGTGCCCGGCGGCTTTGGCTCCCGCGGCCTGGAGGGCAAGATGACGGCTGTGCAGTATGCCCGCGAGAAGAAGGTGCCTTTCCTGGGCATTTGCCTGGGCATGCAGATGGCGGTCATCGAGTTTGCCCGCCATGTGCTTGATCTGCGCGATGCAAACACCACGGAGATGGACCCCAACACCACTTACCCCGTGATCGACCTGATGAAGGATCAGAACCTGGAGAATCTGGGCCACACCATGCGCCTGGGCAAGTACCACTGCTCGCTGATCCCCGGCACGTTCAGCCACAAGGCCTACGGCGAGACGGAGATTGAGGAGCGCCACCGTCACCGCTATGAGTTCAACAATGATTATCTGGAGCGCTTTGTGGCAGGCGGCATGCGCATTGCAGGCAAGAACCCCGAGCGCAATCTGGTGGAGATCGTAGAAATTCCCGATCATCCGTGGTTTGTGGCAGTGCAGTTCCACCCGGAACTGAAGAGCCGCCCGAACCGTCCGCATCCGCTGTTCCGCGATTTTGTGGGCGCAGCACTGGCGCATGAAGGAAAGTAAGGAAAAATATTTGAAAGCCCCCATGGGCTGCAGCTTGGGTGCAGACTGTGGGGGCTTTTTGCTATACAATTTTGAGACATGTAAATTTTAGATGGCGCGAGCGCCTTAACTTCTTTGCTCCTCCCACAGCCCGCGCAGCGCCTCCACAACATCCCGCGCAGTCGCAGCCGTAGGGCCGCAGACCGCTTCAGCCTTTTGCCCTGCACATCCATGCAGGTAAACGCCTAACTGCATCAGCGTCAGGGGTTCCACATCCAGACGCTTTTGCTGTGCAAACAGTGCCGCCAGCATGCCCGTCAGTACATCTCCGCTGCCGCCCTGGGCCAGTGCGGGAGAGCCGGTGATGTTCGCGGCAAGGTGCTGCCCATCAGTCATCAGAGTTGTTGTGCCTTTCAGGAGCGCCGCACCGCCCAGCTTCCTTTGCAGCGCTGTGAGGGCTTCCAAGGGCTTTGCCGTTACCTGGGCTATGGACCAGCCCAGCAGGCGTGCAGCCTCGCCGGGGTGCGGTGTAAGAATACTTTGCGGACTCGCGGCGGACAAATGCTCGCGGGCCAGAAGGTTCAGCGCATCTGCGTCCCAGATGACCGGGCAGGCGGCGTTCAGCAGAACGCGAAGCAGGGGCAGCACGTCCGCCTGCTGTCCAAGGCCGCAGCCCACAGCGGCGGCGTCCGCTGCCTGCATCGCCTGCATCAGACGCTCGGGTGCTTCTGCGGTTAGGATACCATTCCTTTCGGGCAGCGGGATGCACGTTGCGCAGGGAACAAGCACCTGCATGATCGGCACAAGATGCTCCCGGCAGGCGATCTGCGTCAGCCCCGCGCCCATGCGCATGCAGGCCTCTGCACACAGCGCTGCTGCGCCTGCCATGCCCTCGCTGCCCACTACCAACACCACGCGCCCAAAGGTTCCCTTATGGCTCAGTCGCGGACGGGGAACACACAGCCTTGCGGCATCCGCTGCCGTCAGGATGCGCATACCTTGGACGCTCCCCCATGCCGTTGGAATGCCGATAGATGCAACGGTGAGCCTGCCTGTATAGGCGGGGCCTTCTCCCAGCACAAGCCCCTGCTTCACCCGATGGAAGGTCACCGTTTCTGTGGCGTGAAGGGCCAACGCCGTTTCTCCCGTCGTACCGTTCAATCCCGAAGGAATATCCACCGCCACCAGCGGCAAGCCGCTGGTATTGCACAGGTGCGCCAGTGCTTCCGCCGCGCCCGACAGCGGACGAGTCAGGCCCGTACCAAACAACGCATCCACCACACAGCCGCAGCCCTCCGGAAGTTTTTCGCAGGGCAACATGGGCGTAACACCCTGCATGCACAGCAGGGTGCGGTTCATCTGTGCGTCCGGGGTCACGGGCGCATCCAGCTCCCACACGAGGGCTTCGCCGCCGCCCATGCGCCACAGCCGTGCCGCCGCATAGCCATCGCCGCCATTGTTGCCGGGACCGCACAGGAACAGCACCCGGACTGTGCGTGGAACGCAGCGCTCCACGGCCTCCACCACGGCGTGCGCCGCCATTTCCATCAGGACGGCACCGGGAACGCCGGTCTGCGCCATGAAGTTCTGCTCCAGCGCTTTCATTTCAGCAGGCAATATCGTTTCCCGCATATGCTTTCCCCCTGACGCTTTCTGCTTGCCTTACAACCAGACGACCACGGCCGCCGCCATGCCGGCCTCATGGGTGATGGACACCATCAGCTGCCCGCCGCCCCTGTCCGCCAGCGTCTGCGCGGCCCTGCCATGCAGCGTAATCTGCGGCTGGCGCGTTTCCGTGTGCGTGATCTCAATCTCCTGCATGGGCAGGGACAGCCCCGTTCCCAGTGCCTTCAGCACAGCCTCCTTCGCGGCGAACATCCCTGCAAGGGTCTGCGCCGCGCCTGCTTCCCGGCTGCGGATATAGGCGACCTCTGCTTCGGTGAAATACCGTGCCAGAAAGCGTCCATCCTGCTCAAGCGGCTCCATCCGTGCAATTTCACACAGGTCCAGCCCCAAGCCCTTACACATAGCCCATGACCCCGCGCACGGACACATCTCCGGACAGCACCCGGTGCAGCACGCCGTCATTCGTGCGAACCATCAGCGCGCCGGTGTCATCCAGCGCTTCCGCCTGTCCCGTCAGGTTCACGCTGCCAATGACCTGCACACGGCTGCCAAGGGTGCAGCTTCGCGCGGCATACTGCGCCGCCAGCGCCGCAAAGCCCTGCTGCTCCAGCGTATCCAGCAGCGGCTCCAGCGCCGCCAGATAGCGCACCAGCAGCTTTCGGCGGAAGGGCGCCCTGCCTGCCGCCTCCTCCAGGGAAATGGCCTTTTCCGCCAGCTCCGGGGGATACGCCATGGGATGCAGGTTGATGCCCGTTCCCACCACCACATATTCCACGGTGTCCGGGTCCGCCGCCATTTCCGTCAGGATGCCGCAGCACTTTTTGCCGCACAGCACCAGATCGTTGGGCCACTTGATGCGCACCTGGGTACCGCACAGCTCGTCAATAGCCTGAGCCAGCGCCATGGCGGTGCACAGGGTGATAAAGGGCGCATCCTGCGGCTTCAGCTGGGGCCGCAGCAGCACGGAGCACCACAGCCCCTCCCCCGCCGGAGAGGTCCACAAGCGGCCCAGGCGGCCCTTTCCCGCCGTTTGCAGGTCGCACAGGCACAGACTGCCGTGGGGCGCACCCTGCGCCGCCAGCTCCTTCAGCACGGTGTTGGTGCTGGTCAGCTCATGCTCATAGCAGACCGTTCCCCGGCCCAGTGCGCGGGTGGTCAGCGCCCCCTGCCACAGCACCGGCGACAGCCCGTCCCCCGGCAGCAGGCGATAGCCGCGCTTGCCCGCGCTTTCAATTTGATAGCCCTGGCTGCGCAGCGTCTCCATGCGCTTCCACACCGCCGCCCGGCTGATGCCCAGCTCCGCGCTGATCTTCTCGCCGGAAACATACTCCCCCGAGGCCAAGATTTCCAGAATATCCCGCATAGGCGCCTCTCTTATTGCAAAATTGTTACAAATGTGATACGATATGATTTGTGCTTTTCGGAAGCGCAAATCTTTCATGCAAGGCTATTGTAAGCCTCCATTGCTTTTTTGGCAAGAGCGCCCTGCCTTGAAAATGTTTCGCAAATTGGGTATACTTAAAACAGCGCCGCCGCATAGCGCGCTGTTTCCCTCCATCAACCACCGCAGGCGGGAACGCCCCGCGAAAGGAGTCAGGATACATGCAGCCCAGACAGATTATCAACGCCTTGCAGCAGAACATTGCCAAGGTCATCGTCGGCAAGGAGGAGGCCATCGAGTATGCGCTGATCGCCCTGCTGTGCAAGGGACACGTATTGATCGAGGACGTTCCCGGCGTGGGCAAAACGACCCTTGCCAGCGCACTGGCGAAGTCTCTGGACTGTTCCTTCAAGCGCATCCAGTTTACCCCCGACCTGATGCCCTCGGACGTGACGGGCTTCACACTGGTGAATTTCAAGACGGGCGAGATGGAATACAAGCCCGGCGCAGTGATGAGCCAGGTGGTGCTGGCGGACGAAATCAACCGTACCAGCCCCAAGACTCAGGCCAGTCTGCTGGAGGTCATGGAGGAATATCAGGTGACGGTGGACGGCGTAACCCATCCGCTGCCCCAGCCCTTCATTGTGCTGGCGACGCAGAACCCCGGGGAATTTGTGGGTACCTATCCCCTGCCCGAGGCGCAGATGGACCGCTTCTTCCTGCGCATTTCCATCGGTTATCCTACCATTGAGCAGGAGATGGATGTGCTGGAGCGCTACAGCGGTCAGGTGAAGCCCATGGCGACGCTGACCCCGGTCTGCTCCGCGCAGGACATTATTGACCTGCAGCAGATGGTCACCACCATTTACTGCGCCCCGGAGGTGCGGGCCTATGTGGCGCAGCTTGCCGCCGCCACCCGTCAGGATCCGGCGCTGCAGTTGGGCGCCTCCACCCGTGCGGCGATTGCGCTGATTCACGGCGCGCAGGCCTGCGCGCTGCTGGACGGGCGTGATTTCACCCTGCCGGAAGATGTGCAGCACATGCTGCTGCCGGTGTTCTCTCACCGCCTGCTGCCCAACCCGGAGGCCCGCATGAAGGGCGTCACCGCCGAGCAGGTATTGATGAACATTCTGCAAAACGTGGCGGTGCCGCTGAAAGTATGAAATGTCATGTAACGGCGCTGCTGGTGTCGCTCTTCGCGCTCCTGCTGGCGGCGCTCTCCACGGGAAGTCCCATCTTCCTGCTGGCGGCGATCCTGCTTTTGCTGATGCTCATCTACAGCCTTACCAGCGTGCTTTGGGCAGCGCGGACGGTAAAGCTGCACACGCTGCTCAGCGGGCAGAACGTGCAGCGCGGGCAGAGTGTGACGCTGACGGTGCAATTGCAGTGCGCCTGTCCCCTGCCCATTGCGCCGGTGCTGTTGGAGCTTGCCGCCACCCCGGAGACCCCTGAAACGCAGCTGCGTATGACGAACCTGCATGGGCAGGGGCAGACGGTGACGCTGCCCTTTCACGCGGTGCATGTAGGGGTGACCTCGCCGGGGGTCAAGCGGTACGTCATTGAGGACTTATTCGGCCTATTCTCCGTGGCCCGGGAGCCGGGCGCGGAGTCCCGGGAGCTGCTGGTGCTGCCCATGCCCTTTGAGGTGGACGACCTGAAGTTTGCCCCCGGCGACGCAGGCTCCGAGGCCATGCACAAGGCCACGGAGGACATCAGCGCACCGGCGGATGTACGGCCCTATCAGCCCGGCGATCCGCTGAAGAAGATCCACTGGAAGCTATCTCTGCGCAAGAATGAGCTGATGGTGCGGCGCTTTGAGGAGCCTGTGCTGCCTGATGCGCTGGTTTTGATGGACTGCTCTGCGCCGCCGACCTGGGGGCATCCCGAGGCGGAAGCGGACATTCGCGACACGCTGTTGGAGACGGCTGCGTCCGTGGTGGCGCACCAAATGCGTCATGATGGCAGTGTGCGTCTGCCCCTGCAGGGAAATCACCCGTTAGAATTTGAGAAGGCCATGGGTTTGCCCACGCTGTTTGAGGAGCTGGCCCGTCTGGACTTTTCCGAGACGGATCGCTTTGAGCGGGTGCTGATCTTAGAGACCCGCCGCATGCGCAAGACGGGCTGCACAGTCATTATCACGGCCCGCCTGAACGGCGCCATTGTTGACGCGATCATCCGCATGCGCCGGATGGGTCCCTATGTCCGTCTCTATCTGGTGACCTTCACCCCTAACGACCCGCGCGTACTGCCCATGATCAGCAAGCTGCAGCAGGCCACCGTAGAGGTATGCTACGTTACGCCGCAGGGGTAATGGGCGTAAGTGCAAGGGAGGCGGCTTCTGTGCCAGAAGCCCCTCCCTCGCGCTTCCTCCCGAAGACCATATTTTATTTTTATATATGATAATGGGTTCTTTTTTACGTTTTGCTTTATGAAGTATGTGGAAAGGAGTTGACCCTTCCCTGGACAGATTCAAGACGTTGGGTTCCCGGGCGCTGGTCGCCTTTCTCTTTGGTCTTGGTCTGACGCTGCCCGTGCTGGGCGCGTTGGAGCTGATGGCCTATGCCTTGCCCTGCGGGGCGCTGCTGGCAGGCCTGTGCGCCATTCTGGCTGCCGCATCCCTGAACAAGCGCACCCGCCTGATCGTCGCCATAGCGGCGCTGGCAGGCGGGCTGGTGTATCTGTTCGCCCTGGGCGGTATCGACACCATTCAGGAAGCCATTCGCGGCATGATCCTGCAATTTTCCGGCGTACAGGGGGCGCTGCCGCTGGTGGCAGGCCCCTGCGCCATGCTGCTGACGCTGACCTTCGGGCTGCTGTGTTGGCTGCTGACCAGCCCCGGCGTAGGTTTTTACCCTGCGCTGGCGGTGCTGCTGCTGGTGCTGATGGTGCTGTGGCTGACCAGCCGCACGAATCTGCTGCTTTGCACCCTGCCCGCACTGGCGGCGCTGGTGGTGCTGCTGATACAGGCCAATCATGAGCAGATGCCGCTTGTGCGCATTCTGCCCATTGCCGTGCTGCTGGTGGGGCTGAGCTTTCTGCTGACTCCGGCGGGCGGCGTGACCTCCCCTACCCTGAAGCAGACAGCGCAGAACATTCGTCAGCGCATTTTCGATTATTTCTTCTTCACCGAGCCGCGGGATGTGTTCAGCCTTGCCAACGAGGGCTATTATCCGCAGGGTGCAACGCAGCTTGGCGGCCCCGCCGACCCTACGGATCACCCGGTGATGCAGGTACGCACGTCCCGGCGGGTGCTGCTACGCGGCGCGGTAATGAACGAATACACCGGGCGCATGTGGCGCAACACCACCGGCGGGCGGCGGTATCTGTACATCTCCCCCCGATGGAGCAAGGTGCGGCAATCGCTGTTTGACATGAGCCTGCCCCAGGGGCGTTCCTTCGCGTCCTCCTCTATGCTGGAGGAAAGTACCATCACCGTTCGCATGCTGGCGCAGAACACCTCCAACCTGTTTCTGCCCCAGCGTTTGCGCAGCCTGCAGGTGAAGGGCGATCTTGTCCCTTATTTCAACAATGCCAGCGAGGTCTTCGTGACCCGCGATTTGGAGGCCGGGGACACCTACAGCGCCACCGCGCCCCTGCTGATGGCGGGCGATGCGGGCCTTGGCACGTTGCTCACCGCCTGTGAAAACAGCACGGACGATCCCAACTATGCCGCCGTGCAGGAAACGTATTTGCAGCTGCCCAGTCACCTGCAGCAGCAGGTGTACGACCTGGCAGAGCGAATCGTGTCGGGCGCGTCCACGCCCTATGAAAAGGCCTTCGCCCTGCAAAACTATCTTTCCCGCAATTACCGCTATACGCTGGATGTTGCGCCCCAGGACAGCAGCATGGACTTCGTGACGGACTTCCTGTTCAACACGCAGGAAGGCTACTGCACCTATTTTGCGTCCGCCATGACGGTGCTGTGCCGCATGGTGGGTCTGCCCGCCCGTTATGTGGAGGGGTATCAGGCCATCCCGGATGAAAACGGTCTGGCATATGTCACAGGCCTTCAGGCCCATGCCTGGACGGAGGTCTATTTTGAGGGCTTTGGCTGGCTGACCTTTGACGCGACCCCTGTGCAAAGCCGCAGCGGCTCCACGCCCCCGGAAAGCGACAACAACGACCAGCCCGACGATCAGCCGGAGGATCAGCCCACGCCGACCCCCGAGCCTGACACAGATCAGCCCGATCCGCAGGACACACCGACTCCCACCCCTGCGCCCGACGAGCTGCCCACGCCCACTCCCGAGCCTGACACGCCCCCGGAGAATGAGCCTGATCCCCCGTCTCTGACGTGGTTATGGCTTCTGCTCCTGCTGCTGGCACTGGCTTTGGCGGGTGTACGGATCTACCTGACGCTGCCCGAGCAAACATTGAAAAAGGCGAAGGAGCCCACAGCACAGTTCATGGTGTGGGTACAGGCGATCTTTGATGCGCTGAGGATATGCAAGCTGCCCATGCAGGCGGCAGAGTCGCCCCTGGCGTATGCGCGGCGCATAGATGCGTCCAAGCAATTCCATACGCAAATGGCCCCGTTGGGTGAAGCCTTGTCGCTGATGGTATACGGCAAGCTGGTCGCAGAGCCAGAGGAAATTGCACTGGC
This sequence comes from uncultured Clostridia bacterium, assembly GCA_934631985.1. Classification (GTDB taxonomy): domain Bacteria; phylum Bacillota; class Clostridia; order Christensenellales; family Aristaeellaceae; genus Egerieenecus. Next base: position 59,609 of record CAKTYE010000003.1, read on the forward strand.
ACACCGCACCTATGTGACGCTGTTTGACCATCTGACGCTGGTTCAGAAGGTCCAGCTGACACTCATGCGGGCCTTCCTGCCGCTGAAAAAGCGCGACTTTACAGTCAAAGGGAAGTAAAGAAACAGGCAAGCGCAGAAGGCTTTGTATGGGCCTCTGCGCTTGCTCTTTTCTTTTTGTGCAGCACTACTAACAACCAAACGTCCTAAAAAGCAGGATACAATTCCCCGCTGCACGGCCCCGAAACTTCATCAAGGGCACGCCTTGCCTCCTTCCGCAGAAGGAGGACAGCCGCCCTCGTGGGCGGCAGGAGGATAAGCTCCCCCGCTGCGGCATCCAACAGTTACAGCATACCCACCTAAAAAAGCAGCAGGAGCGCCCCATCCAGGCCGCTCCTGCGCAGAAACCCAACTAACCTTTACGCCTGCTGGCTCAGCCGTGCCAGCTTCTTTTTCTTCTGATTCACACGGCACACCACAAAGACCATCAGCAGCACCGTACCCACATAGGGGAAGGTGGAGGTCAGCGTGGAGGGGAAGCCAACGTTTTGCAGGCGCATGCCCAGCGCGTCAATGAAGCCGAACAGCAGTGCCGCCAGGAACACCTTCGGGGGATTCGAGCGGCCAAAGATGACGCAGGCCACCGCGATGAAGCCCTTCGACGCGGACATGTTCTCACTGAACATCGTCAGATAACCCAGGGACAGGTGCGCACCCGCCAGACCGCTGAATACGCCGCACAGCACGCTTGCCAGATACTTCATCTTCTCAGGACTCTTGCCCGCCGAGCGCAGGGACTGTGGATGCTCGCCCGCGGCCCGCATCCAGAAGCCCATGGGCGTGCGGTAAATGAACAGCCAGCACAGGTAGATGAAGATCCAGCTGCAATAGACCAGCAGGGTATTGTTGTTCAGCAGCGGGCCAATCAGCGGAATGTTATTCAGCCAATCCAGTGACAGCTTGGGCAGCGGCACGATACCGGGGCCGGAGAACGCACCCTTCACACCGAATATGGTGCGCAGCAGGAACACTGTCAGGCCGCCCGCAAACAGGTTCAGCGCCACGCCGATGATGAACTCATCGCTCTTGAACTTCACCACAAAGACTGCGTAGAACAGGCCCAGCAGAATGCCCGCCGCAATGGCGAACACCAGACCCATCAGCCAACTGGAGCAGAAATAGCTGCCCAGCACGGCGGCAAAAGCGCCGATCAACATCATGCCATCCACGCCGATGTTCATAATGCCCACATGATCCGTCATCAGACAGCCCAGACCCGCCAGAATCACGGGCGTAGCCGTGCGCAGAGTGTTTTGCAGCAGGCCAATGTTGAATATCGTACTCCAATCCATCAGGCGTCCGCTCCTTTCGTCAGGGACAGGGCGGCCTTTCGCCGCGCCCGCCGGGCCGCAATGCTTGCCGTAATGCCCTGCTCGGCAGCCATGAAGAAGATGATGATGGACTGCACGATCAGCATCAGCTCGCTGGAAATGCCCACCTTGGATTCCATCGCCGTTGCGCCCACCTTCAGTGCGCCGAAGAACAGGCTCATCAGAATGATGCCCGTGGGCTTGTAGCGCATGATCATGGCGACCAGCATGCCGTCAAAGTAGAACTCATTGGAGACGCTTTCCACAAAGCGCTTGTGCAGGCCGAAGATCTCGAACATGCCCACCAGACCGCAGATCGCGCCGGAGGCTACCATGCTCCAAATCGCCAGCTTGCCGGCCTTGATGCCGCTGAACTTGGCAAAGCGCTCGTTCTGGCCCGTGATCTTCATTTCAAAGCCCGCCGTGGTCTTGGTCATGACATACCACACCAGCAGCGCGATGACCGCCACATAGAAAATGCTCTCCGTCAGGTTAGACAGCTTGATGAGCCGCCCAAACATGAACGCGGGGTCTACCGCGTCCGTGCCTGCGGAAATGCCCTTGTCCGCCGTTTTGAGGGGGCCGTTTGCCAGATAGGAGCAGAAATAAATGGCGGCGGAGTTCATCATAATGGTGGTGATGACCTCGTTCACTTTCAGCTTTACCTTCAGCACCGCAGGGATCCAGGCATACAGGCCGCCAGCCAGCATGGCAGCCAGCAGGCACACCGGCATGGCGATCCACGGTGAAACGCCCGCCAGACGCGCACCCACAACTGCCGAGGCCATAGCGCCCAGATAGAGCTGGCCCTCGCCGCCCACGTTGAAGATGCCTGCCTGGGCCGCCACTGCCGTGGCAAGACCCGTCATGCACAGCGTTGCGGACTTTGCCAGCGTGTTGCCGATGCCGCGCGGAGTGCCGAACGCGCCAGTAAGCAGCGCGCCGTAGCCCTCCAGGGGATTGTGTCCGGTCAGCGCCATGATCACGCCGCCCAGCACCAGCGCCAGCAGTACGCTCACCGTCAGGGACAGGAGATATTGCAGGCGTTCCTTCTGCTTGCTCATGCGTCTTCCTCCTTCCGTCCGCCCGTCATGTAGTAGCTGATCCCCTGCTTATCGATGGCCCCGGCGGCAAATTCGCCGGTAATGCGGCCCTCATAGATGGTCACCATGCGGTCGGACAGGCGGAACAGCTCGTCCAGGTCTGCGCTGACCAGCAGGATGGCGCAGCCCTCGTTCCGCTTTTTCATAATCTGCTGATGAATGAAGTCCATGGCGCCGATGTCCACGCCGCGGGTGGGCTGGGAAATGATCAGCACCGGGGTGTCGAAGGAGAACTCGCGGGCTACGACCACCTTCTGCATGTTGCCGCCGGACAGTGACCCGACCGCCGTATCCACGCCTGCGCCGCGAATGTCATATTCTTCAAACACTTCCAGCGCGTAATTGCGGATGGCGCGGCGCTTCATGTGAATGCCCGCAATGGAGAAGCGGCGCTGCCGCTCCTTGCCAACAATCAGGTTGTCGGTGATGTCCGCCGGGGCGGAAACGCCCGTTGCCAGTCGATCCTCCGGGACGTGCGCCAGACCCAGCGCCCGCACCTGTCCGGGATTCATGCCCTTAATAGCAGTCCCCATGATCTCAACGGAGCCATCCTCCAGGGGACGCATGCCCGTAATCGCCTCGATCAGCTCGCTCTGACCATTGCCCTCGATGCCCGCAATGCCCAGGATCTCGCCGCGATGCACCGTCAGGGACACGTCCTGCACGGCAGGCAGGCCGCGGTTATCCAGCACCCTGGCATGCTGCACGGAAACGGCGACCTTGGGATTCTGCACAGGCTCCCGGTCCAGCTCATCCAGCAGCACGTCCTTGCCCACCATCATGGAGGCCAGAATGCGCTCGTTCACGTCGCAGGTGTTTGCAACGCCCACCAGCTCGCCCTTGCGCATCACGCCCACCCGGTCGGAGATCGCCATGACCTCGTACAGCTTGTGGGTGATAATGATGATGGTCATCTGCTTTTCCGCAACAATACGTCGGATGACGGCAAACAGCTCGTCCGTCTCCGTGGGGGTCAGCACGGCGGTCGGCTCGTCCAGAATCAGCACGTCCGCGCCGCGGTGCAGCGTTTTCAAAATCTCCACGCGCTGCTGAAGGCCCACGCTGATCTCCGCCACCGTGTCGTTGGGGTTGACCCGCAGGCCATATTCCTCCACCAGCTCCTGCGTGATGGATACGGCCTTTTTGAAGTCATAGAACAGCCCCTTGCGGGGTTCATTGCTCAGCACAATGTTCTGCGCCACGGTGAAAGAAGGCACCAGCATGAAGTGCTGATGCACCATGCCAACGCCGCGCGCAATGGCTTCGCTGGGGCTGAAATGGGTGACCTCCTGCCCCTTGACCAGCACCTTGCCGCTGGTGGGAGTGTTCAGCCCATACAGGATATTCATCAGGGTGGACTTGCCCGCGCCGTTTTCGCCGACGAGCGCAAAGACCTCGCCCTTGCGGATGTCCAGGGTCACGTCGTGGTTGGCCAGCACGCCGGGAAACTGCATGGAGACATGCTGGAAGGAAACGATGGTTTCGCCCTGTGCCAAGTGGATCGCCTCACTTTTGCTGGTGGTGAATGCAATTTGTCGGAAGCCGTCGCTTCCAAACGAACAACAATAGGTTCTCTTTATTATAAAGGAGAAGCGGAGTTGGTGCAACTGTTTTTTCTGTTGCGCTCGCCGCCAGGTTATGGTAACCTGTGCAGGAAAGCACAAAAGGAGGAAACGCAGCATGAAGCTCATGGCTCCGGCAGGGTATACGGATTTTATCTGCACGGCGGGGGCCTGCCGTCACACCTGCTGCGCAGGCTGGGAGATCGACATTGATCCCGCCGCGCTGGAAGCATATCAGCGCATGCAGGGGGCCTTGGGCGAGAAGCTGCGGCAGGTCATCGTTCCGGCAGAGGACGGCAGCTTTTCCTTTGCGCTGACTGCGGAGGAGCGCTGCCCGCTGCTGCGCCCGGACGGTCTGTGCGAGCTGATCTGTCAGCTTGGCCCCGGCGCGCTGTGTCAGGTCTGCGCAGATCATCCCCGCTACCGACATTTTCTCAGCGACCGCATTGAGATCGGTTTGGGCTTGTGCTGTGAGGAGGCCGCACGGCAGCAGCTTACCCGCTGGGAACCCTTCCGCCTGACCCTGCTGGAGGACGACGGTGCACAGGAGCCGCAGGACCCGGAGGAAGCCACCTTTCTGCGCTGGCGAGAGGATGTCTTTGCGCTGGCCACAGACCGCACCCTTCCCTTGGAGGAGCGGGTGGCACATCTTGCGGCGGCAGCCGGGATGGCGGACGAGCGCCCCGTGACTGCATGGGCGCAGTTTTTCCTGACGCTGGAACAGCTGAACGAGGCCTGGACGGCGCTGCTCACCTCGCTGGAAGGCTGGAACGGGAAGCCCGCGCCCCTGTCTGCGGAAGCCTCCCTGCCCTACGAGCAATTGCTTTGTTGCCTGCTGTACCGTCACCTGACGGATGCCCTGGAGGATGGGCGGCTGGCATGCCATCTGCGGCTGGTGATCGTCTGCTGGCGCTTGATCCGCGCGGTGGCGGCGCAGCATCCCGAGGTCGGTCTGCCAGAGGTGGTCCGGCTGTTTTCCTCCGAGGTGGAATATTCCGCGGAAAATCTGGCGCTGCTGCTGGACGCAGCGGAAGCGTAAGCATCACATAAACAGCATCGGACAGAGGCTTGCGGCTTGCAGGCTTTCCCATCCGCTTTTTCTTTTGCTTGCAACCGCACTGCGGTTGTGTTACACTGTATGAAATGGTTGGAAAGGAATGACAAAACGCCATGAGCGACAGCGCACGCACACGAAAGAATTTGTGGATGTTCCCCCTCGGCACCGTGGGCCGGGACATGATCTACACCCTGTTCACCAACTTCATCCTGACGTACATTCTGTTCACCCGCAGCCTGACGGCGGCGCAGCTTTCCGCAGTGACGGCAATCATGGTGGCAGCCCGTGTATTCGATGCGCTGAACGACCCCATCATGGGCAACATTATTGAACGTACCCGCAGCCGCTTCGGCAAGTTCAAGCCCTGGCTGGTCATTGGCATTCTGCTGACCAGCGCGGTGGTCTACGCGGCGTTCAATACCACCCTGCAGGGCTGGGGCTTTGTGATCTTCTTCGGCGTGGTCTACCTGATGTATTCCATCGCCTACACCATGCACGATATTTCTTATTGGGGCATGGTGGCGGCGCTCGGCTCGGACGAGGACACACGGAACCGCTTTACCTCCCGGGCTACGCTGTTTGCAGGCATTGGCGCGACGCTTGCCAGCGTGGTCATTCCCATGCTGACCACCGGTTCCATGGCGATTGGCGGCAATGCGTCCACAGCCTACGGCACGGTGGCGCTGGTCATCTGCATTTTATCGCCGCTGTTCTTATGCTTTACCATTTTCGGCGTGAAGGAAAACCGCACGGAGCAGGCAGAAAAGGCGCCGCCCGTCAGCCTGCGCAAGATCGTTTCCACCATCACAGGCAACGATCAGCTCTTATGGATCGCGCTGATCTTCCTCATTCAGCAGGTGGGCAATGGTCTGGCGGCAGCGGGCATCGGCTCCACCTACATTTACCTGGGCTATGGCTATCGCGGCGGGCTGTACTCCATGTTCACCATGGTGGGTATGGCGGCGACGGCGTTCCTGATGCTGTTCTATCCTGCCATTTCCCGTCGAGTGCCTCGGAAAAAGCTGATGAACATCATGGTGGGCATTTCCGCCGTGGGCTATGCGCTGATGCTGATTGCCGGTCTGCTGATGACGGGCAGCGGCATGCAGTTCTGGGCCGTCACGGTCGGCTACATGCTTTCGAATTTCGGGCAATACTGCTTCTACCTCATCATGATGATTTCCATCATCAACACGGTGGAGTACAATGAGTATCGCTTTGGTCGCCGGGACGAGGCCATTATTGCGTCCCTGCGCCCATTCCTGACGAAACTGGCTTCCGCCATCATTGCGGCGCTGACCTCGGCGGCGTACCTGATCTTTGGCGTAACAGGCTACACGAACCAGATCTCCGCTTTGGAGCAGCAAACCGCCCAAGGCCTTATCACCGATGCGGACAAGCTGACGCAGATCGATCAGGTATTGCAGAGCGTAACCGGCGGGCAAACCACAGGCCTGCTGCTCTGCATGACGCTTCTTCCCTTCGCGCTGATGGTCACATCCCATCTCCTCTACCGCAAGCATTACAAGCTGGACGAGCAGGAATACAAGCGCATTTGCAAGGAGCTGGAAGGGAGACGGTGAGTGGATGCGAGGGAGGAGGCTTCTGTGCCAGAAGCCCCCTCCCTCGCGCTCCCTCCCGAAGACCAGCGGATGTAAAGAAAATGCCGGCCTTCGGTTCAAAATTCAGGGTAAATAAACGCGCAGCCCGGACGCTGACAGAGCGTCCGGGCTGCATGCTTGTGGGCTGAGTGCGCCTACGGCTGTAGCGAGATGAAAATCCAGCAAAGAAAATATCCTCAGTCAGCCTGGCGGCTGACAGCTCCTACTGCGGAGGAAGCCTTTTGGTTGCTTCCCTATGGATTCAGGCTTAGCAGCAGGCTAGGCATCATTCACTGTAGCCACTCCCCACCTCTACCTGCGCCCCCGCCAAAAGCCTCCCTCCGCAGAGGGAGGACAGCCGCCCCGAGGGCGGCAGGAGGATATTCTCTCAAGCCGCATCCTCCCATCCCCACATAAAAACCCCGGGCCGTCTCCCTCTCACAGGAGACAGCCCGGTCACTTTATTCCATTATTCCAGCCTTCAGGACGCGCTGGTCTCCGTCTCGTCCTTCGCTTCCTCGGCACGGCGGCGGCCCTTGCGTTTCTTCTCCGCCAGCACCAGCTTCGGCTTGCTCTTGCCGTCCACTGCGTCCACGTCGATGACGCACTTCTCCACATCCGTGCGGGAAGGCAGTTCGAACATGGTGTCCAGCATCACGCTTTCGATGATGGCCCGCAGACCACGCGCGCCGCTCTTGCGGGCAATGGCCTGCTTGGCGATCTCGCGCAGCGCATCCGGCTCAAATTCCAGCTGAATGCCGTCCATGTCCAGTAGCTTTTCATACTGCTTGCACAGGGCGTTCTTCGGCTCGGTGAGGATCTGCACCAGGGCGTTCTCATCCAGCTGATCCAGCGTCACCACAATGGGCAGACGACCCACAAATTCAGGGATCAGGCCAAACTTCGTCAAGTCCTCGGGACGAATGTCCTTCAGCACCTGACCGATGTTGCGGTTGTCCTTGCTTTGCAGCTCCGCGCCAAAGCCCAGCATCTTCTTGCCCACGCGGCTTTCGATGATGGGCGCAATGCCATCAAACGCGCCGCCGCAAATGAACAGAATATTGGTGGTGTCGATCTGAATAAACTCCTGATGGGGATGCTTGCGCCCGCCCTGGGGCGGAACGCTTGCCACAGTACCCTCCAGTATTTTCAGCAGCGCCTGCTGCACACCCTCGCCGCTCACGTCGCGGGTAATGGAGGGGTTCTCGCTCTTGCGGGCGATCTTGTCGATCTCATCAATGTAGATGATACCGCGCTGCGCCAGCTCAATGTCATAGTCGGCGTTCTGGATCAGGCGGAGCAGAATGTTCTCTACATCCTCGCCCACATAGCCCGCTTCCGTCAGGCTGGTCGCATCGGCAATAGCAAAGGGGACGTTCAAAATCTTCGCCAGCGTCTGCGCCAGGAAGGTTTTGCCGCAGCCCGTGGGGCCGACCATCAGGATATTGGACTTTTGCAGCTCCACATCGGAGTTCTTGCTTGCAGGCGTGTTGATGCGCTTATAGTGGTTATACACCGCCACGCACAACGCCCGCTTGGCCTCCTCCTGCCCCACCACATAATCGTCCAGCACCGCCTTCATCTCGGCGGGCTTGGGCAGATCCTTGGGGTCGGTGGCCGTGGGGGCTACCGCCAGGTCATCAGAGATGATCTCCTGGCACAGCAGGATGCACTCGTTGCAAATGTAAACGTTCGGCCCGGCAACCAGACGGCGCACCTGATCCTGCGTCTTGCCGCAGAAGCTGCACCGGTGCATGGTAGGCGGGGTGCGGGGAGGAAATTCATCCTTGGGCATTTCGTTACCTCTCTTGAAAGCTATTACTTTGCCGCCTTATCGCGGGGCTGATAAATTTCATCGATGATGTGATAGTCCAGGGCTTCCTGGGCGCTCATGAAATAATCGCGCTCCACGTCCTGCTTCACCTTGTCCATAGGCTGTCCCGTCATGTCGGACATCATACGGATCATTTTCTCCTTGGTCTTCATCAGCCACTCCGCGCGGATGGCAACGTCCGTGGCCTGTCCCTGCGCGCCGCCCAGAGGCTGATGGATCATGACTTCGCTGTTGGGCAGCGCCAGGCGCTTGCCCTTCTGACCCGCCATCAACAGGAACGCGCCCATGGACGCTGCCATGCCGATGCACACCGTGCGCACCTGGGGCTTGATGTACTGCATGGTGTCATAAATCGCCATGCCCGCCGTCACCGAGCCGCCGGGGCTGTTGATGTACAGGGAAATGTCCTCGTCCGGGTTTTCCATTTCCAGAAACAGCAGCTGAGCCACTACCAGGTTGGCTACGTTATCGTCGATCTCGCCCCCCAGGAACACGATACGATCCTTCAGCAGGCGGGAATAAATGTCGAAGGAGCGCTCTCCCCGACTTGTCTGTTCAACTACCATAGGCACCAATGTCATGACCCATGCCTCCTTTGGAATGCGCTGTGCGAGATTTATCGCATGCGCGTAGTCGTCTCATTGGTTTATAGTTTGGAAAAAGCAAGGATGCGCCGCTTCTCTATCCTATGCCCTGGGCACGGATTTCATGCCACCGGGGACTGGAAAATCTGCTGCGCACCCTTGCTTATTTCATCGGTTCTTCCTCAGGCCGCGGGCTTACTCCGCGTCCTTGGTCTCCTCGGTGTCGGCCTTCTTGGCGCGGCGCTTGGCGGGAGCCTTCTTGGCAGGCACATCGGTCTCGCTCGCTTCTGCGGTCTCTGCCTTCTTCTCCTCCACCTTGCAGTCCTGCTTCATCAGGTCAACGACCTTCTGAATGGCGGCGCTGTCTTTCAGGTAGCCGCGCTGCTCATCGGTGAGGGTCTTCTCGAAGTCCTCCACAGACTGGCCCATGCGCTCCGCCTGCTCAGCGATCTGCTTCTGCACTTCCTCGTCGGTGGGCTCAATGCCTTCCGCCTTGCGGATCGCTTCCAGGGTCAGCTCCATCTTCACGCGATGCTCCGCCTCGCCCTTGTACATGTCCGCCAGCTGCTCCACGGTCTGACCGGTGTACTTCAGGTAGTCCTCCATGCGCAGGCCCTGATACGCCATACGCATCTGCATGTCGCGCAGGATGTAGTTCACCTGATCGCGGATCATGGCCTCGGGGATGTCCATCTGGGCATTCTCCACAGCCTTCTCCACCAGGGCGTTCTCCACAGCAATCTCGTTGTTCTTCGCGGTCTTCTCGTTCAGCTCCTTGACGATGCTGTCCTTGTACTCCGCAAAGGTGTTATACTCGCTCGCGTCCGCAGCAAACTCATCGTTCAGCTCGGGCAGCTCGGTGTGGGTGGCGCTGTTCACCTTCACATGGAACACAGCAGCCTTACCCGCCAGCTCGGCGGCGTGATACTGCTCGGGGAAGGTGACGTTCAGGTCCTTCTCCTCGCCGATGTTCATGCCCACCATCTGCTCCTCAAAGCCGGGGATGAACTGGTTGGAGCCCAAGGTCAGGGTCTGGCCCTCGGCGGTGCCGCCCTCAAAGGGCACACCGTCCACGCTGCCGGCGTAGTCCAGGTTCACGGTGTCGCCGTTCTCCAGGGTGCGACCTTCCACGTCCACGGTACGGGCGACCTTCTGACGATCCTGCTCGATGCGGGCGTCAATGTCTGCGTCGGTCACAGTCTGCTTCTGCACCTCTACCGTCAGGCCCTTGTAATCGCCCAGGGTCACATCAGGGCGCACAAACACCTCGCAGGTGAACACCAGGTCCTTGCCCTCGCCGATCTCCTGCACGTCCACCTCAGGCTGATCGACCACATGCAGGTCGTTGGCCTTCACGGCTTCGTCGTACAGCTCGGGGAAGATCTCCTGGAAAGCGTCGTCATAGAACACGCCCTCGCCGTACATGGTCTCGATCAGCTTGCGGGGCGCCTTGCCACGGCGGAAGCCGGGCACGTTGATCTTGCCGCGATTCTTCAGATAAGCCTTCTGCATGGCTTCTTCAAACTGAGCAGCAGGCACGGTGAAGCTCAGCTTCGCCTTGTTGCCGGAAATTTTTTCATAAGTAGCACTCATGGATGTCCCTCCGCATTCTTTAGGGCAGTAATGCCCGTCATGGTTCTGCCCTTGCAGAACGCACTACCCGATATTTTAGCATACTTCTTGTGTATATGCAAGCATTGCAGGGCCGTCAGCCCTCAAAAAATTGCACTCCGCGCCGACTTTTTATTCGATCCCCGGCACCAGCGAGGAAGTGCCGATGCCCAGGATTTCCGCCGTGCGGCGCGCGCTGGCGTTCTTGCCCGCGGAGCCGCCGATGGTGCAGATCTGCTCGCCCATGAACACAATGGTGGACGACTGCCCGCCATCCAGGTTAAAGGCCAGCGTACAGCCCTTTTCCAGCAGCTTCTCCGCCAGGAAGGAGACCGGGCCGCCCTTGCTGCCGCTGTGCCGCCCCTCCAGCATCATGGCGAAGTAATGTCCCTTCTCCACCATGCCGATGGCAGTGCGCGGCGCGTTGCTGGTGCCGTATTTCTTCAATCCCTTGGTGTTCAGCTCGCCGTCACGGATGAGCAGCGGCCCGAAGGCCAGCACGTCCATGGCCCCCATCTCCTGATATTCCTCGGCGGTCTTTTCATCGGAGTAATAGACCTCCATATCGCCGTCGGCATACAGGGCAAGGTTGTCCAGGTTCGGGAAGGTTCCCTTGTTCTTTGCCAGCGTCCGCGTGGAAAGGATGCTTCCCTGCCGCAGCAGGATGCCCGCGCGCTTCTTCTGGCTCAACCGCAGGTGCGCAAAGTCGCTGTTCAGCGCCAGTACCGTGCCGTTTTTCCGGGCGATCTTGTAAGGCCAGTTCTGACTGGTCATGCGCTTGCTTTCATCCCAGGGGATCATGGCAAAGGCGTTGTCCTCCGTACTCCAGACCTCGGCCTCATACCAAATGCGCTTGGGCGATGCTTCCGTGCGGCGGTAAATCTCCACCTTCAGGGTGTCGCTGCAATAGCGCCACACGCCGCTCTCAGCGTCTGCGTAGACAAACTCGCCGCCGTCATAAAAGCCCGCCTCGTTCAGCTCAGGAAACTCGCCCTCAGCCAGAGCCGTTCCCACCAGCATCAGCAGGCACAGCAGCGCCGCCAGCAATCTTTTCATGTGTCCTCCTCTTACAGCAGCCGCTGTTCTTCCTCCTCCAGGCCCATCATGCGGTGCAGCACCTCCTGATAGGCCTGCTCCACATTGCCCAGATCACGGCGGAAGCGATCGATGTCCAGCGGCTCATGGGTCCGGGCATCCCAGAAGCGGCAGGTGTCCGGCGTAATCTCGTCCGCCAGCAGCAGCCTGCCCTCAAAGCGCCCGAATTGCAGCTTGAAGTCAATCAGCTCAATGTTGATCTCCTTCATGTAGCGTGAAAGAATGTCGTTGACCCGCAGGGCCGTCGCCTTGATCTCCTCCAACTCCGGCTGGGTGGCATAGCCCAGGGCTGTGATGTGGGTGAAGTTGACCAGCGGGTCCTCTGCCTCGGGATTTTTCAGCACAAACTCCACCACGGTGTTCGCCAGCTTTGTCCCCTCCGGCAGACTGAGCCGCCGTGCCAGCGACCCCGCCACAATGTTGCGCACCTTCACCGCGACCGGGATGATCTCCACCCGCTTCACCAGCGACTGGCGCGCATCCAGCTGCTCAATGAAGTGGTTCTCTACGCCCTCCGCCGCAAGCATCTCAAAAATATGCTTGCAGATGGCGTTGTTGATCTCACCCTTGCCCAAAATGCGGCCCCGTTTTAGCCCATGATAGGCCATGGCTTCGTCCTTGAAGTACACAATAGCCTTGGTGGGGTCTTCCGTTGCGTATACGCGCTTTCCTTTACCTTCCGTCAGCAGTTTCCCCGGCGTCAGCATGCTTTCGCTCCCTTGTCCCTTGAATTAACGTCCATTGTACCAGAAAAGCCGTCATCCCTCAACAGGAAATTGCAGCATTTCACGGTTTTTATGGTTTCTGCTGCAAGGACGCATCTTTTGCATAGATGGTCAGCAGTGCGCCGCCGGTGAAGGAGATCTCCGCTTCCTTCGCCGTCCACTCATTGCTTACACCCAGCGACGTGTGGTTCACCAGCGTATAATCCGTCAGCTGATACTCCACCCCGCGCAGGGTCAGCCCAGTCACCTCCGGCGTATATGCCAGCAGGGACAGGTGATACCCCGCCCGCCGCGGCAGGCGATGGCATCCCGGCATCAAAATGCGCGCTTCGTTCAGCCCGCCCAGCAGCACGGCTTCCTCCCCGCGCAGCGCCGCGTCATACAGCAGCTGAATGTTGGTCATGGTGTGATCCAGCCGTCCGCCGATGCCCCCCGCCAGCAAAAAAGAATGGTAGCCGCGTTCGCGCCCCACCGCCATGCAATGCTCCGTGTCGGTGTCATCCTTGTGCGTTGGCAGCGCAATGACCGGGCAATCGCCGACCACCGCCCGCGGCATGGAGTCGAAGTCTCCGATCACGCCGTCGGGGGTCAGTCCCGCCGCCACCGCGCGGGCATAGCCTGCGTCCGCGCAAAGAAGCAGGTCGCCGGGCTGCTTGCGTACCCGCTCAATGGCTTCCCCTTCATACAGGGGCAGAATGATGATACAGCGGCTCATTCTTTCACACCTTTTCTCGTTTGTGATAAGGGGGTATAGGAAGCGGGGAGAGTGCCTTGATGTAGGCTTTGGAAACCGCAGCAGAGAGAATATCCTCAGTCAGCCAAAGGCTGACAGCTCCCTCTGCGGAGGGAGGACAGCCACCCCGAGGGCGGCAGGAGGATATGCTCACAAGCCGCACCTCCTCTCAGGCGCACCCGGTAGGCCCAACCTTCCCGTCCACAGCGCAAGACTTTCCTCTTGCCTCCTTCCGCAGAAGAAGGGGGATCGCCTGCCAAAGGCAGGTGGTGGAAGATAAACGCCCCCGCTGCATTCGCCTTCCCCCCGCAACAGGAAAGATTTCACGTCCCCAAACGCACCCCAGGCTTCCCAATGCCCCTGGACCTTCGCTTCCCTTTGCGAAAAAAGGAAAGGCAAGCCGGACTCCAACGCCCAGCTTGCCTTCCCAGAAAAACTATGCTCTTACTCCTGAGCAGGCTCCTGCGCCGCTTCATCAGCGGGCATATCGTCGCCCGCAACCATTTCGAACTCAGCGCCGTCGCCCATCTCATTCTCGTAATTGAAGGCTTCATCCTCCAGCACCTGACGGATGCTCAGGCTGATGCGCTTCTTCTCGGGATCAACGCTCAGCACCTTCACGCGGACCACCTGGCCCACCTGCACCGCGTCCTCAACCTTCGCCACGCGGGTCAGCGCGCACTGGGAGATATGCACCAGGCCATCCAGGCCGGGCTCCAGCTCCACGAAAGCGCCGAAATCGGTGATGCGGACAACCTTGCCCTCCACGATGGAGCCCTCGGGATACTTCTCCACAGCGGTGTCCCAGGGACGGGGCTGCAGCTGCTTGTAGCCCAACTGAATGCGCTCGCGCTCACGATCCAGGCCCAGCACCTTCACGTCGATCTCCTGGTTGGGCTGCACAACCTCGCTGGGATGCTTGATGCGACCCCAGCTCAGGTCGGTGATATGCACCAGACCATCCACGCCGCCAACATCGACGAACGCGCCGAAGTCGGTCAAACGGCGGACGATACCATGAATGATCTCGCCCTCCTGCAGGTTCTCCCAGGCTTCCTTCTTCTTCGCGGCAGCTTCTTCCGCCATGACCGCCTTGCGGCTGGCCACGATGCGCTTCTTCTGCTTATCGACCTCGATGATCTTCAGCTTCAGATCCTTGCCGACGAAATCGGCGATCTTCTCAACATAGCGCTGAGACAGCTGAGACGCAGGCACAAACGCGCGTACGCCTTCCACATCGGCGATCAGGCCGCCCTTGACGGCCTCCTTGCCAACGCCATCGACATACTCGCCAGCCTCGTACTTGGTCATCAGCGCGTCCCAAGCCTTGCGGTTGACGATGTTGCGCTGAGACAGCACCACATTGCCCTCGCCGTCGTTCACCTTGACGACCTCGACCTCCAGCTCATCGCCGGGCTTCACATCCTGCTGCGTCAGCTCGGTGCGCTTAATGATACCATCAGCCTTGTAGCCGATGTTTACATACACTTCGTCCTCCGCAACCTGCACCACAGTGCCGGTCACAGTCTGACCGGGGCGAATTCGGACCATGGTGGCTTCCACTTCAGCCATGAAGCTGTTCTGAGCGTCCTCCTGGTTGGTGGCAACCTGTTGTTCCTTGTCGATCATGCGTGTGACAACCTCCTTAAGTGACCCATCCGGCGTAGACGCGCCAGCGGTTATTCCTATGAAATCGGAATATATATTTGCAAAGCCTGGCGGAATTTCCGCCGCGCGCTCTACCAAAATGGTATTTTTGCACAGCCTGCTGCATGTATCATACAGCTTTCGTGTGTTGGCGCTGTGCCGCCCCCCTACCACGATCATGGCGTCTGCCCGGCCTGCCAGCTCCTCGGCCTCGTGCTGACGCACCTGCGTGGCGGAGCAAATGGTGGGCCGCAGCTTTACCTGCGCAATGCGCTCCTTCAGCCGCGCGGTCAGTCTTTCCCACTTCGTGGGCGGAAAGGTGGTCTGCGCCACCACCAGCGCGGTTTTCAGCGGGGGCAGCACGTCGATCTCGCTTTCCTCGCTGAGGACATATACAGGCCCCTTCGCCCATCCCGCCGTCCCCTGTACCTCGGGATGCGCCTTTTCACCGATGAGGATGACCGGGCAGTCCGGCCCCGACTCCTCGGCGACAATGCGGTGCAGCTTCGCCACAAACGGACAGGTCAGATCGACGATCTGCGCCCCCGCCTCCTGCAGTTCGACCAGCACCTGCGGCGAAACGCCATGGCTACGGATGAGCACCTGCCTCCCGTCTGCCTGCCCGGGCGTTTCAATGGGCGGCATGCCGCGCTCCCGCAGCATCTCGACCACCTCCGGGTTATGAATCAGCTCTCCCAGCGTACAGGACGGAACACCCGTCCGCGCCACCCGAAGCGCTTCCTCCACCGCCCGGCGCACACCCATGCAGAATCCTGCATGCGCCGCTATTTCATAGGGCATAGCAAGCATCCTTTCGCAAATGCTCTAGTTAGAGCTTTTTCGTCACCGACACGTTATTTCCTGCAAGGTCGGCAACTTTTTTTGAAATTTTCTGATTTATTTTTCCGGGTGGGCCACCATTTCAGCATAGGCATCGCGGATGCGCTGCAAATATGCCTCGCAGGTTCCCTTATTGATGCCCTCCTCCAGCAGATCGTCATAGGCGATGTCCTCGCCCACATACATGTTCACAAAATGGAAGGGCTTCAGCTTGCCGTCAAAATACACAGGGATCACCGGCACCCGGCTGCGCATAGCGATCATGGCGGTGCCGCTTTCGATCTGCTGCATCACGCCCTCATGGTGCCGCGTTCCCTCGGGGAAAATGCCCAGGGACTGTCCGTCCCGCAGCACCCGCAGGCAGCTGCGCATGGCCTCCATGTCGGAATTGTGGCGATCCACGGCGATGATGCCCAGATCCTCCAGGATCACCCGCCCCAGCTTCGTCTTCACCAGCTCCTTTTTGCCCAGAAAGCGAAGCTGCTGACCATGGATCCTGTAGCACATGGCGATGGGATCCAGCCAGGAATTATGGTTGCCGATGACAATGAAGGGCGCCGCCCGGTTCAGCCGCTCCACATGGTGAATGCGCAGCGGACAGATGGTATGAAACACGATGTATGCCAGAAAGCGCGCAATGACATAGGTAATGGTCCAGCGGCGCTTCTTCTCCGGCTTTTTCGCCGTTTCGCTCACGCCTGCTCCGCCTCCTTCGCCCAGGCCACCAGGGTCTCCACCACCTCGTTCATGTTCAGGTGCGTGGAATCCAGCACACGTGCCCCGGGTGCGACCTGCAGGGGGTCCACCGCCCGGTGCATGTCCTGGTCGTCCCGCTTGCGCAGCTCCGAAAGCACCTGCTCATAGGTATCCGGCAGGCCCTTCTTTTGCAGCTCCAGATAGCGGCGGCGGGCGCGTTCCTCCGCCGTTGCTGTCAGAAACACCTTCAGCGTTGCGTTCGGCAGCACACGAAAACCGATGTCGCGCCCATCCACCAGCATGGGCTGCTCGTCCGCCAGCTTTTGCTGCAGGGCCACCATCGCCTTCCGCACGCCCTGATACCGCGCTACGGTGGACGCAGCCATGCTCACCTCCGGGGTGCGGATGCTGCCGGTCACGTCCTCGCCCTCCACCAGGGTGTGCTGCTTCCCCTCGGCATAGCGCACGCTCAGGCGCAACCTTTCCGCCATGGCGGTCACGCCTTCCTCATCCGCAAGGTCGATCCCCTGCTTCAGGGCCCACAGCCCCACCGCGCGGTACATCGCGCCCGTATCCAGGTGCAGGATGCCCAGGCGCTTGGCGGTTTCATCCGCCACAGTTGATTTTCCGGCCCCTACCGGGCCATCCAGTGCAATGGTCAAAGGCATATGCTCTCGTCTCGCTTTCGTTTTGTCAAATCACCCGGTGGCCCATGCCGACGCATACCTCGTTCAGATGCACCAACCCAATGCCAAAGAAGACCGCCACCGCCACATGCTCGCCGTGACGCGCCACGCCAATCTTGCCGCCCACGCTGAGGCCCAGCGCCTTGGTCGTCACCTGGGAGAGAGCCTCCCGGGCTGCGCCCGCCACTGCGCCTTCCTCATGATGGGTCTCCCCGATGACGTTCTCGCGCTTTGCCGCAACCACCGCGCGTTCCACGATCTTCATCACGCTCTGCACAAATTCGCCGCCGTAGTCCGCCGCAGCGCCGCAAATGTCCTGCGCCAGCAGGGACTCCTTCAGCGCGGCTTCCTCCTCGCGGGTGGCAGTCATGCTCAGCAGAATGGCTGCGCGCGCCACCTCCCGGCTTTCTCCGGATGTCTTCATCATGACGTGAACCTCCTCGGCGTATTCGCAACATATCTATTATACGATAACAGCCGCCCACAGGCAAGTGCGAAAAAATCGATCAGCACAGCAGGCATGCCGCCGCCACCCCTGCCAGCCAGGAAAGCATGGAAAGCGTCAGCGCCTTGGGCAGCCGCTTCACCCCCGCCGCCGAAAGATACACCGCCAGGGTATACAGGATCGTCTCCGAGGAGCCGACCACCACCGCCGCCACGCGGGAAGCGCGGCTGTCCGGCCCGGTGCGCGCCATCAGCTCCTGCAAGGCTGCAAGACTTCCCGCACCGCTGAGGGGACGCAGCAACAGCGTGGTCACGGCCTCCCGCGGAACGCCCAGCGCTTCCACCAATGGCCCCAGCAGCCCCTCAGTCAGCGACGCCATCCCGCCTCCGCGCACCAGACCGATCAGCAGCAGCATCGCCGTCAGCGCAGGCAGCATCCGCATGCCGGTTTGCAGGCCTTCCCGCGCGCCCGTCAAAAATGCGTCGTATCCCTTGCCTGACCATTGCCCTGCCAGCAAAAACGCCCCGACCACTGCCAGCAGCAGCGCACTCGATAGGTCACCCATGCTTTTTCCCCCAATCCGTCAGGCGAAGCATCAGCGCCGCCGCCAGCGTCGCCACCGCCGTTGCGATCAGCGTGGGCAGCCAGATGTCCCCCGGCGCGGCGCTTCCCGCCTGCTGCCGCAGGGTGATGACCGTGGTCGGCATCAGCGACAGCCCGGAATTGTTCAGCACCAGCAATGTCAATAGTCCCCGCATGCCGCTCTCCCCCTGCTGCGCCAGCAGCGTTGCCGCGCGGATGCCGAAGGGCGTTGCCGCGTTGCCCAGCCCCAGCAGATTTGCCGCCAGATTCATTCCCATCGCCGCCCAGCTTTCCGCCGTCAGTTCCCGGCGCACCAGCGGCGACAGCAGCCTGCGCAGCCCACGCGCCAGTATGCCCATGATGGGTGTATCCCGCAGCATGCCCATCAGCCCACCCCAAACCATCATGCTGCCCGTCAGCGTCACCCCCAGGCGGATGGCCTCGCTTCCCGCCGTCAAAAGCGCCGTCTCCGCCTGCTGCCACTGCCCCGTCCCCAGAGTCGCACCTATTGCCAGCAGCATCCACACGCTCCAAATC